>NZ_LFJB01000043.1:0-60791 GCF_006658625.1 Bradyrhizobium sp. UNPF46 | reverse complement strand
GTGGACACCGGTTCGCGTGAAGAAAACGCGTCAAAACAAGAATCTAGAGCTTCGGTTCTGATTCAATCAGAACCGAAAATGCTCTAAGCGCCGCGCAAACATCTCTGCGCGGTGCGCACCTTGCAGCAGGGATGAGCGCAAAGGCTCCCATCCCTGCGTGCAAGGGTACGATCAACTCTACGCTGTTACGGGGGTTACTAGTGGAGCGTGTCGCCGTGCTTCAGACGCTCGATCTGGTCCTTGACCATCAACTTCCGGCGCTTCAACTCAACAATTTGCAGGTCGTCTGTTGAAAGGTGCACGAGAGCTTCGTGCAATTCGTTTTCCAGAAGTTTGTGCTTCCGTTCCAATTCAACGAGATGTGCCTGAATTGTCATTCGAAACCTCCTCGGTAGGGTTGAACCTCAGGATTCGATCCGGACAAGGAAGTCTACATCACCGATTCGTTCTGTCGATGGGTATCCGTCGTCGCAGCGTCATTTTTGAAAATTCATATGTAACGAAGCGTGAGTAAAGGAACCACGCCGGAAAAATCCATGATATCAATGCGCTTGCGCGGTACCTCGGCGCCGCGCAGAAATATGTTGCGGGAGATTGGCGAGCGGGGCTTGCAGATCGCTTGCGATCACGCCGCGCAAGGACGATAATTTCCACAGGGCATCCACAGCCTTAGTCTCACGCCTATCGGTTTTCGGCCACCGCAGACATGACCAATGAAGACGAGCGTGAGCTCGAAGCCGAGCTCACCCGGTTGCAGCAGGAACACCGAGATCTCGATGCGGCGATCGATGCACTGCATCAATCGCCCGCCCCCGACCTGTTGCGGCTGCAGCGGTTGAAGAAGCGCAAGCTGTTGTTGCGCGACCGCATCGCGTTCATCGAAGACCAGATCACGCCCGACATCATCGCCTGATCCACAGACCACTCGCGGCGAGACAGTGCTCGCATTGAATCCGCTTGACTCGAAAAGAACAAAATAGGAACATTCCATCACCCCAGGAACCGCCCGAGGACACGCAGATGTCGACGCCCGCCCTTCTCGACAACAGCCACTATGAACAGGCCTGCGACCAGGCCATCGCGATGTGCGACGGCAATCTGCGCAGCACCATCAAGGCGCTGATCATGGCCAACGAATATCTGGAAGCCGAACTCGAGGAATTGCAGGCGGCGATTTCCGCCGGCTGCATTCCGGAGACGTCGCGCAGCAAGATGCGGAGCAAGAGCAGCGCCGCCTGAATTCTACGGCGCAATGAGATCGCGCATCTGTCTTTGAGCATGATCTCCGCGCAAACGCATTCTGCGTTTGTCGCGAGGAAAACCGCTTCACACTTTGTGCTGACGCGGTCCTTCGGGTCCGGATCATGCTCCGATCGGAGCAACGCCATGTCGGACGTGACCTACTACGTTGCAATGCCCTTCTTGATCGATGCCGACGGCTCGCCCGTCGCCGGCGCCGCAGAAGAATGCCAGAGTTCGTCGGCCGCGTTACGGCGCGCCGAGGCCTTGTCGCGCGGCGCGGGCCACATCGGTGCGGTCGCGTTCAGCCGCAGCGGCGATCCCATGACCGGCGAGTTCGGCGACGCCACGTTGCTGCGCAAATTCGGCAACGTGCCGGAAGATCTCGCCACACTATAGAGTCAATTGCTGACCAGCCTGATGCGCGGTTCGTGCCGCCGGTGCGCCTTGCGCACATACATGGCGGCATCCGCCTCCTCCAGGGCGCGGCCTGCGTCGGATTGCGCTCCCAGCAGCGCGACACCGGCGGAGGCGCCCGCAGTCACATGCTGGCCGCGAAAGGTGAAAGACAATTCGTCGATCGCCTGCTCGAAGATGGCCGCCTTCGCCTTGGCGTCGGTCTCGCTGAGATTCCACAGCAGCAACGCAAACTCGTCGCCGCCAAGACGCCCGACGACGTCGGAGGCACGGACCTGCCGCGTCAGCGTGGCGGCAATCGCCTTGAGCACCTCGTCGCCGGCGCCATGACCGAATGAATCGTTGATCGGCTTCAACCTATCGACGTCGAGCACGATCAGCGCCCCACTGGCGCGGTAGCGCTTCATGTAGGCGATGGCGCGCGCGAGCTCACGCTCGAAGCCGCGCCGGTTGGGAATCTCCAGCAGGAAATCGGTGTCGGCCGCAGCTTCCAGTTCCACGACCCGGCGCTGCGTCTCCTTGAGCTTGGCCCGCAAGTCACGGATCGTCGCCCTGGCAGTTTCCCTGGCTCCATCGTCGCCCGATACAGCCCGCCGCGGCGCCTTCGCCGGACGCCCGGGGGCGGCTTTGGATCGGCCCGCACTGGTCTTCCGGCCCTTTTTGGCCTTCGCAGCGCTCGCCCTTTTTGGTTTCTTCATGGGCATCCTGCTCAATGAAGGCTTGCGGGGATTCACCAAGACAGGATAGTGGATTCCCTTCTCCTTGCCATCGCCTTGCGCGCCGCCGGCCGGAACCGTTAATCTGGCCTATCTTTCTGTTTTTCGGGCACAATTGACGTCATGACCGCGCCGATCGCCATTATCATGGGAAGCCAGTCGGACTGGGACACGATGCGGCACGCCGCCGACACCCTTGCCGCGCTCGGCGTTGCCGCCGACACCCGCATCGTTTCGGCCCACCGCACCCCCGACCGGCTGTTTGCTTTCGCCAAGGGCGCCAAGGCTGCTGGCTATAAGGTCATCATTGCCGGCGCTGGAGGCGCTGCACATCTGCCCGGCATGACGGCCGCGCTGACCGAGCTGCCGGTGTTCGGCGTTCCCGTCGAATCCAAGACGCTCAAGGGCCTCGATTCGCTCTATTCGATCGTCCAGATGCCCGCAGGCATCCCGGTCGGCACCCTCGCCATCGGCAAGGCCGGCGCGACCAACGCCGCGCTGCTGGCAGCGTCCGTCCTGGCATTGTCCGATCCGGCCTTGTCCGATCGCCTCGCCGCCTGGCGCAAAGCGCAGACCGAGGCCATTGCCGAGCGTCCGGAGGACAAGGCGTGAGCGACGCAAAGCAGGTAAAGCTGAAGCCCGGCGACACCATCGGAATCCTTGGCGGCGGACAATTGGGGCGGATGCTGGCGATGGCCGCGGCGCGGCTCGGCCTTCGCTGCCAGATATTCTCGCCCGATCCCGACTCGCCGGCCTTCGACGTCGTCTTGAACGCGACCTGCGCCGAATATGCCGATGTCGAAGCGCTCGAGCTGTTCGCGGGCGACGTCGACGTCATCACCTACGAATTCGAGAACGTCCCGTCGGCCGCCGCAATGGTGCTGGACGCGCGCCGCCCGGTGCTGCCCAATCGCAAGATCCTCGAGACCACCCAGGACCGCCTCGCCGAGAAGGATTTCGTCACGCGCCTCGGCATCGGCACCGCCGCCTATGCCGACGTCACCTCGGTGGCTTCATTGCGCGAGGCGATCGTGCGGATCGGGCTGCCGGCCGTGCTGAAGACCCGCCGCTTCGGCTATGACGGCAAGGGCCAGGCCATCATCCGCGAGGGCGACGACATCACCAAAGTGTGGACCAGCCTCGCGACAAAATCGGCGATCCTGGAGGCCTTCGTGCCGTTCGAGCGCGAGATCTCCGTGATCGCCGCACGCTCGATCACAGGCCAGGTCGAGTGTTTCGACGTCACCGAGAACGAGCACCGCGACCACATCCTGAAGATATCCCGCGCGCCGGCCCCGATCCCGGACGCACTCGCCGAGGAGGCGCGCAGCATCGCCGGCAAGATCGCAAGCGCGCTCGACTATGTCGGCGTGCTCGCCGTCGAGATGTTCGTGCTCGCAAACGGCACCGGTCCGAAGGTGCTGGTCAACGAGATCGCCCCGCGCGTGCACAATTCCGGGCACTGGACGCTCGACGGCGCGTCCGTCTCGCAATTCGAGCAGCACATCCGCGCGATCGCCGGCTGGCCGCTCGGCAAGCCCGTCCGCCACGGCGAGGTCGTCACCATGACCAACCTGATCGGCGACGAGATCAACGATTACGAGAAGTGGCTGAGCGTGCCGGGCGCGACCGTGCACATCTACGGCAAGGGCGCGCCGCGCCCGGGCCGCAAGATGGGCCACGTCACCGAAGTGCTTCCTACCACGGGCAAGTAACGGGGACCGCAGCAATCGCTGCGATCCCGCTTTGGGACTACGCCGTCTTCGCGCCTGCGACGACGCCAGCGGGCTCCTCGCTGAGCCAGCGATAGATCACCCCGCCCAGCGCGCCGCCGATCAGCGGTGCAACCCAGAACAGCCAGAGCTGCGCCGTCGCCCAGCCACCGACGAACAGCGCAGGGCCCGTGCTGCGCGCCGGGTTCACCGACGTATTGGTGACGGGGATGCTGACGAGATGGATCATCACCAGCGCTAGTCCGATCGCGAGCGGCGCGAAGCCCGCGGGCGCGCGGCCATGCGTGGCGCCCATGATGATGAACAGGAACATCATGGTCATCACCACTTCGGTCAGGAAGCACACGATCATGCTGTACTGGCCGGGCGAATGCGCATCATAGCCGTTGGACGCGAAGCCCTTGCTGACGTCGAATCCGGGAGCCCCGCTCGCGATGACGTAGAGGAGCCACGCCGCCACGATCGCACCAGCCACCTGGGCGATCACATAGGGCAGGATCTGCCCGGCGGGAAAACGGCCGCCGGCGGCAAGACCGACGGTCACCGCCGGGTTGAGATGGCAACCCGAGATATGGCCGATCGCGTAGGCCATGGTGACCACGCTGAGTCCGAACGCGAGGGAAACGCCGACCAGGCCGATTCCGACCTGGGGAAAGCCGGCCGCGATCACCGCGCTGCCGCAGCCTGCGAATGTGAGCCAGAAGGTGCCGATGGCCTCAGCGGCGTATTTCTTGATATCCATGTGTCGTCCCCTGCTTTCAAAGATTTCCGGAACAAAGCCCCGGAAACGGCCCCACCCTTGGCGTCAAATCTCCCAAATCAGGGCCGCACGGCGGTATTTTGCCTCATTTAATGGCTGAACTTGGCCCGAATCCCCGCCTGGCCGGTGGACATCGCTGGTTTTGTCTGATACATCCGCGCCCTCAAGGTTAAGGGCTTGCGCGTTTCGCCATCCCCTTCGTCTTACCAGAATTCAAATCCGATCCACTGAAGAGGATGCCGCGTGCAGGTTCTCGTTCGCGATAACAATGTCGATCAAGCTCTCAAGGCGCTGAAGAAGAAGATGCAGCGCGAGGGTATTTTCCGCGAGATGAAGCTCCGCGGCCATTATGAGAAGCCCTCCGAGAAGAAGGCCCGCGAAAAGGCCGAAGCCGTGCGCCGCGCGCGCAAGCTGGCCCGCAAGAAGCTGCAGCGCGAAGGCCTGCTGCCGATGAAGCCGAAGCCGGTGTTCGGCGCCGGTCCTGGTGGTGATCGCGGCGGTCGCAGCGGCCCGGGTGCTGGTCCGCGCGGACCGCGCTGATCTTTCCAATCTTGCAGGATTTCAGTTTCCGATGACGCGGGCCCCTGGCCCGCGTTATTGTTTGTGAGCGGTGCCTTTCTGGGACGGGGTACTGCCGATGCGGCACCAGCGCGAGCGAACCGTAAATGGCCTCCCCTTTTCCCGAGCGCGGCTTGGTGCGGCAACGCCGGATCTGGCAACAGCCGTTCGCGCTGGCTTTGATGGGGATGGCGCTGTGCGGCTGCTCGTTCGATCTGGGATCTCTGACGCCGGAGAAGGACAAGCCGCAGGAGGCCCCCAAGGCAGCGGCGCCCGCTGAGAGCGCGGTGAGTGCCGCCAACGTCACCGAAGCTCAGGCCCACACCGCAAAGGCCCAATCCCTGGCAAAATCAGGCGAGACCGCCGCGGCGCTCGACGAGTTCGATCGCGCCGTCGGGCTCGACCCCTACAATGCCCAGGCGCTCTATGGCCGCGCGCTGATCTATCAGAGCAAGAACCAGCACGACTTCGCGATCGCCGATTTCAGCACCGCAAACGGACTCACCCCCCAGAAGGTCGAGCCGCTGCTTGGCCGCGCGACCAGCTATCTCGCGCTCGGCAAGGTCAAGGAAGCGGCAGCCGATCTGGATGAGGCCTCCGAGGCCGATCCGCACAACGCGCAGGTCTGGACCACCCGCGGACAGGCCTATGAACGCCTGGGCGACAAGGCCAAGGCGGCGGCGTCCTACACCAGGGCCGTCTCGCTGCGTCCACGCGACGATGCCGCGCGCAGCGGTCTCGCCCGCGTCGGCGGCTGACGGTCCGGGCCAGCGCAGGCGCCGGCTTAATCGGGGGTGGCGCCCTTCGGCAGAACCGAGTGGAACATCGACTTCATGCCCGACAGCACGTCATCGGCGACATTGGTCTTCTTCGGCCGCGGCATGGAGCCACCGGCGTCGGCGCGCAGGTCGAGCGGCGGCGCGATCACCGGCACGGGAATGTCGGCCGGGGGCGTCATCCGATTCGGATCGTCGTTGCCGACCGAGGCCGTATAGGGCGGCGACGAACCACCATTGCCATAGCTCTCGGGCGAAGGCGTGGATACCGTGATCGGCGGCGGCAGCGGGCGGATCGCCGCGGGCTCCGTCGTGATGACGCGCGGAGCCTCGGGGACGCGGGTGGCTTCGCGCACTGCGGGGTCTGGGGTCCGCTCGGCCGGCTTGATCTCGGCAGCCTTTGCCTCGGCAGCCTTGGCCTCGGCAGCCTTCTCAGCAGCTTTGCCTTCCGGCGACTTGCGAAGACGCTCGATGGCGGCACGTGCCAGATCGTTGGCGTCGGGGGTCGCAGCCGGGGACGTCACGGCCGGGGCGGAATTGGCCTCCACCACCGGAGCGGTGGCTGCCGGGGTCGACTTCGCCGCGGCCTTCTCACGCGCCGGGGAGCGGCCATGCGAGGCGTTCTCGGCGGGCGTTACCTCCGCAGCCTTGGCCTCGGGCTTGTCGGCAGCGGCCTTGTCCGTCACGCCCTTGTCGGAAACGCTCTTCTCCGAGATGCCCTTGGCCTTGACGCCGGGCGTCGGAAGGTTGGCGGTGTCCGTCGGCTTGCCGTCCTTGCCTGCCTCGGCAGGCGCAACGACGGCCGAAGGGGTGTCCGGCGCCGGCTTGGCGTTGATGTAGTGGTTAACGATGTAGGCCCCGATGATCGTCGCGAGCACCGAGGGGAAAATATCCATCGAGATTTTAGCGAGGTATTTCAGCATTTCTCGGCCACTCCCCGCGCGATCAGATGCGGGAACTTTGGGGCATTGTAAGGGATCAACTGCGACGGATCGATGGCAAGTCTTAAGGCCGGAGTTACGGCTTTAGCTCGATCTCAAGGAACACGATCTCGGTTGAGGTTTCGTTAAGTACGTCGTGTTGGACGCCGGCCTTGCGGAAGTAGGATTTCCCGGCCGCGAGCTGCGCCTTGGAGCGCTCGCCGTTGGGCGCCACGATGGTCATTTCTCCGGCGGCGACGGGAACAATCACGTAGTCCATGCCGTGGGTGTGATGGCCGGTGGCGCTGCCGGGAGCGAGCCGCCATTCGGTCACCCGGACCTGCTCGTTGTCGACCTGGACCTCGGATCTGGCGGCAAGCATCGGAAACTCTCCTTCTGACGCGATCCGGGCCCGAAGGGCCGCGTGAAGCGCAAATTGGGTTCAGGGCACGAAAACCATGAAAACGTAGACGGCAAATACCACCATATGGACCAGCCCGAACAGGACGTTTGTTCTGCCCGTGCCGAAGGTCAGCATGCTCAGAAGGAAGGTCAGGAGCAAAAGCACGCTGCCCTGGGCGTTGAGGCCGAGCTTGAGCTCCTTGTCGAGCGCGTAGGTGGCGACGCCGACCGCCGGGATGGTCAAGCCGATCGTCGCCAGGGACGAGCCAAGCGCGAGGTTGATGCTCTTCTGGAGATCGTTCTTGCGGGCCGCCGCGACCGCCGCGACGCCTTCCGGCATCAGAATCAGGAGCGCGACCAGGAGACCGGCAAAGGCCGGCGGCGCACCGATTCGGACCGCGACGGCATCGACCACCAGCGAGAACTTCTTGGCGAGCAGCACGACCGCCAGCAGCGCAATCAGCAGCAGCACGACGCTGAGCGCGAGCATCCGGCCCGACAGATACGCCTCGCCGGCGCTCCCCCCGGGGCGCTCATGGACGAAGTAATCCTTGTGCAGGACGGTCTGGGTGTAGAGGAATACCCCGTACAGCGCGAGCGTGACGACGTCGACGAAACCGAGCTGAACCGAGGAATAGACCGGTCCCGGCGTCGTGGTGGTGTAATTCGGCATGATCAGGGTGATGGTCGCGAGCGCGAACAGGACGCTGAGATAGACGTTGGCGCCGGAGAGCTGAAAACCCTGCTCGCGATAGCGCAGGCCGCCGATGAAGATGCAGAGCCCGACGAGGCCGTTGCAGACGATCATGACCACGGCGAACACGGTATCCCGCGCCAGTTCCGGCGCCGGCTTGTCGCCCAGCATGATCGTGGTGATCAGCGCCACCTCGATGATGGTCACCGAAAGCGTCAGCACCAGCGTGCCATAGGGTTCGCCGACCCGTTCGGCGATCACTTCGGCATGATGAACCGCGGCGAATACCGTGCCGAACAGGATCACCAGCAGCACGGTCGCGAAAACGAGCCCGCTCAGCGAAAGCGTGAACGCGTAGTCCGTCGCGCTGACGGCCGCGAACATCAGCACCGCCAGCCCCGGAAAGAGCCAGGCCGACCGGGGCATCGGATTATGCGCGCTCATTCACCGCTTCCATTTGCTTCAATGAGCAGTAGCAAATCGGCCGGCAGATTCAATGCCAGCGCAGGATCGGGGCGACCGGCAGGAACGTCAGCAGCAGGAACAGCGGGATCAGCACGGCACCGGCGCGCAAGAGATAGCCGAAGAAGCTCGGCATCTCGATGCCGTTCTCGCTGGCGATGCTGCTCACCATGAAGTTCGGCGCGTTACCGATATAGGTGAGCGCCCCCATGTAGACCGCGCCCATGGAGATGGACGCGAGCGTGCCCGACATCTCGTGCATCAGCGTCTGCGGATCGCCGCCGGCGAGCTGGAAGAACAAGAGATAGGTCGGCGCATTGTCGAGGAATGCCGACATCAGGCCGGTAAACCAGAAATAGGCGACCTCGCGCGGCGCTCCGTCCGGCCCCGTCACGGCCGACAACAGCCAGGCGAATGCGCCATGATGGCCGGCATTGAGCATGGCGATGACCGGGATGATGGCGACGAAGATGCCCGCGAACAGCTTTGCGACCTCGCGGATCGGCTCCCAGGTGAAACCGTTGGCCTGCCTGTGCTCGTCCGGCGTCAGCCACACCGACAGTGCCGCAACGGCCAGCAGCACCACATTGCGGACGACGTCCTCCAGTTCCAACTTGGTGCCGAGAATGTCGAACGCAATGCCGGGCTTCCACATCGCCGACGCCAGCAGACTCACGACGATGGCCGCGATCAGCACCAGGTTGACGAGGCCGCGGATCCGCACCGGTTCCAAAGGGCCGACCTCGGGCGGCGACGGCTCGCTGCGGAAGCGCCAGATATCGACGGCGACGAAGATGGCGAGCAGCAGCCCGGCAACGATGGCGGTCTGCAGCCAGATGGTCCGCGTGGTCCAGAAGAAATCGACCCCGTGCAGGAAGCCGACGAACAAGGGAGGATCGCCGAGCGGGCTCAACGCGCCGCCGACATTGGCGACCAGGATGATGAAGAAGACGACGACATGGGCGTTGTGGCGCCGCGGCCGGTTGGCGCGGATCAAGGGACGGATCAGGATCATCGCGGCACCCGTGGTGCCGACGAGGCTCGCCCCCAACGTGCCGAGGGCGAGGATGCCGGCATTGGTCGCCGGCGTGGCCCTGATGTCGCCGGTAATGAGAATGCCGCCGGCCACGACATAGAGCGAGAACAACAGCACGATGAAGCCGAGATATTCGGCGAGCATGGCATGGACGAGCGCCGCCAGCGTCGACATGCCGCCGGCGAAGACGACGAGCGAGGCAAGGGCCAGCAGCGACCAGGCGGCGGCGATCTTGCCGTAGTGATGATGCCAGAATTTCGCAAACAGCAGAGGTCCGAGGGCGATCGACAGCAACAGACCGGTGAAAGGCAGCGCGTAGGGCCAGCGCATCGCCGCGCCGTCAAGCCCGGTCGCGGCGAAGGCGTTCTGCGGCAGCAGCACCAGGCAGGAGACCGCGAGCGCGGAACCGTAACGTGCGAACAAAGTGTCAACCGCCAATGAAATCTCTCGCTGTTTCGATCGCGCCATATTGATCGAGATCGTCGTGCCCGCCGCCTGCCATGCGAACGAACCGCTTGGGATCATGGGCGAGTGCGAACAGACGCTCTCCGAACACGATCGGAATGGCAAGATCATCGGTGCCATGCATCACGAGGAGCGGCACAGTGACGCGCGCGATGCGCCGGTCGGAACGAAACGGATCACGCATCAGAAGGCGGACCGGAACGAACCAGAACGATGAAGCCGCAATGTCGGCCGTCGACGTATAGGGAGCCTCCAGGATCAGCCTGCCAACGCGATGCTCCGAGGCGACGGCAACCGCCACGCCCGTCCCGAGCGAAAAGCCCCAGGCAACGATCCGTTCCGCCGCATAGCGGGCGGTGGTGAAGGCGTAGGCGGCTGCGGCATCGCGCAGCAGGCCCTGTTCGCTCGGCGAACCGCTGGAGCCGGCATAGCCGCGATAGGACAGCGCAACGAGGCCGGTACCGTCAGCCGTCATCGCCTTGAAGCGGCTGACGCCGCCGGCGAGAAAATCGCCATTGCCCGGAAAGTACAGGATCACGGGGCGCCCCGGCCTCGCCGGCACGTGCCAGACGATCACCTTCTCGCCATCGGAGCTGGTCAGAACATGCTCTTCCGCCTCGGCGAGGCCCGCCGCATCCGGTGCAGTGCGACCGACGGGCGGAATCGGAAACAGCATCTCGCGCTGCCGGACGTAGAGCACGACGAGACCGGCGCAATAGACGGTCACGAGCAGGATAGCGATCCACTTGACGATGGCGATCATTGTGCGGTCAGCCCCCGGTGCAGGCTCAGGGCTTGCGACGGCTCCGCAGCAATTTCATGACGTCGGGCCGGAGGCTCGCAGGAACGTCGCGACAGCCGCACGCCACCTTATGGGTGGCGTGCCATGCGACACGCTGCTCGCGCGTCGCTTTGGGCGGCATGCGATGCGACCGGTGCCATTCCTTGTTGATGGCCACGGTCCATTCTCTCGCGCGCTACATCGCCTTGACGATGTTCTCGGTGACCTTCTTGGCGTCGCCGAGCAGCATCATGGTGTTGTCGCGGTAGAACAGCGGATTGTCGATGCCGGCATAGCCCGAGGCCAGCGAGCGCTTGATGAACATCACGGTGCCGGCCTTCCAGACCTGGAGCACGGGCATGCCGTAGATCGGCGAGGTCTTGTCCTCCTCGGCCGCCGGATTGGTGACGTCGTTGGCGCCGATCACGAAGGCGATGTCGGCCTGCGCGAATTCGGAGTTGATGTCCTCGAGCTCGAACACTTCGTCATACGGCACGTTGGCTTCAGCCAGCAGCACGTTCATATGGCCCGGCATGCGGCCCGCGACCGGGTGAATGGCGTACTTCACCTCGACGCCTTCCTTCTTCAGGATGTCGCCCATTTCACGCAGCGCGTGCTGCGCCTGCGCCACCGCCATGCCGTAGCCGGGCACGATGATGACCTTCTGCGCGTTCTTCATGATGAAGGCCGCATCATCGGCCGAGCCGAGCTTGGCCGGCTTCTGCTCACCGCCGCCACCGCCGGCCGCGGCGGTCTCGCCGCCGAAGCCGCCGAGGATGACCGAGATGAAGGACCGGTTCATCGCGTGGCACATGATGTACGACAAGATCGCGCCTGACGAGCCGACCAGCGCGCCGGTGATGATCAGCGCGGAATTGCCGAGCGTGAAGCCGATGCCGGCCGCAGCCCAGCCGGAGTAGGAGTTCAGCATCGAGATCACGACAGGCATGTCGGCGCCGCCGATCGGGATGATCATGAGCACGCCGAGCGCCAGCGCCAGGATGGTGATCAGCCAAAAATCGACCGCACTGCCGGAACGAACCAGGCCGAAGATGAAGAACACCAGCGCCAATGCCAGCACGATGTTGATGATGTGGCGGAATGGCAGGATGATCGGCGCGCCGCTCATGCGAGCGGACAGCTTCAGGAACGCGATCACCGAGCCGGTGAAGGTCAGCGCGCCGATGGCGACGCCGAGCGACATTTCGACCAGACTGGAGGCATGGATGTTGCCGGGCGTGCCGATGTCGAAGGCTTCCGGTGCGTAGAACGCGCCGGCGGCGACCAGCACCGCGGCCATGCCGACCAGCGAGTGGAAGGCGGCGACCAGCTCCGGCATCGAGGTCATCGGCACGCGGCGGGCGATCACCGCGCCGATGCCGCCGCCGATCGCGACCGCGAGAATGACCAGCACCCACGCCACGCCGTCGGCCGGCGGATGGCTTGCGAGCGTGGTGGCGACCGCGATCGCCATGCCGATCATGCCGAACAGATTGCCCTGGCGCGACGAAGCCGGGCTCGACAGCCCGCGCAGCGACAGGATGAACAGCACTCCCGCCACGAGATACAAAAATGCAGAGAGGTTAGCGCTCATCTCAGGTCCCCATTATCCCATCAGCCCGAGTGGCCGCTTACTTCGACTTCTTCTTGTACATCGCCAGCATGCGCTGGGTGACAAGGAAGCCGCCAAAGATGTTGACGCAGGCGAAGATGAGCGCGACGAAACCGAAGCCGCGCGCCCAGCCCGAGCCGCTCGAAACCATGCCGACGCCGACCGCGAGCAGCGCGCCGACCACGATCACCGAGGAGATCGCGTTGGTCACGCTCATCAGCGGCGTGTGCAGGGCGGGGGTCACCGACCACACCACGAAATAGCCGACGAAGACGGCGAGGACGAAGATCGACAGCCGGAAGATGAAGGGGTCGACGACCTGTGCAGCATGCTCCATGGCGGGTCTCCTTAAGCCTTCGGCTGGAAGTTCGGGTGGATGACGGCGCCGTCTCTCGTGAGCGCAGTGGCCTTGACCAGTTCGTCGTCCCAGTTGACGGCGAGCTTCTTCTCTTTCTTGTCGACCATGGTCTCGATGAAGGAGAACAGGTTGCGCGCATAAAGGCTGGAGGCCGAGGCCGCGACGCGCCCGGCGACATTGGTGTAGCCGACGATCTTGATGCCATCGAGGTCGACGACCTCGCCAGGCTTCGCGCCCTCGACGTTGCCGCCGCGCTCGACGGCGAGATCGACCAGCACCGAGCCCGGCTTCATCGACTTGACCATCTCGCCGGACACGAGCTTCGGCGCCGGACGGCCCGGGATCAGGGCAGTCGTGATCACGATGTCCTGCTTCTTGATGTGCTCGGCGGTGAGCGCGGCCTGCTTGGCCTGGTATTCCTTGGACATCTCCTTGGCATAGCCGCCGGCGGTCTGCGCGTTCTTGAACTCCTCGTCCTCGACGGCGAGGAATTTTGCGCCGAGCGATTCGACCTGCTCCTTGGTGGCGGGACGCACGTCGGTCGCGGTCACGACGGCGCCCAGACGGCGCGCGGTCGCGATCGCCTGCAGGCCGGCGACGCCGACGCCCATCACGAACACTTTTGCAGCGGGCACGGTGCCGGCAGCCGTCATCATCATCGGGAAGGCGCGGCCGAAGGCCTCGGCGCCCTCGATCACGGCGCGGTAACCGGCAAGGTTCGCCTGCGAGGACAGCACGTCCATCACCTGCGCGCGGGTGATGCGCGGCATCAGCTCCATTGCGAAGGCGGAGACACCGGCATCGGCGATCGTCTTCAGCGCGGCCTCGTTGCCATAGGGATCCATGATGGCGATGACGAGCGCGCCGCGCTTGTACTGCGACAGCTCCGACGCTTCGGGACGCTTCACCTTGATGATGATGTCGGCATCCTTCAGTGCATCCGCACTGACGGTGGCACCGGCGGCGATAAATTCTGAATCCGGCAGGCCCGATTTGAGGCCGGCGCCCGGCTCGACGGCGATCTCGGCGCCCAACGCCCTAAACTTCTTCACCGTATCGGGCGAAGCGGCGACACGCGGCTCCGACGGATCGATTTCCTTGGCAACGGCGATCTTCATAGGTCCTCCGGCGGCGCGGGACAGCGCGCGCGCAAACTTGAGCGTTACTCCCGCGGCGTTCGATACCGGTTTTGGCACCGGCTTGGATGCAAATATTCTGGGCAGCTGCCGCCGCTGGCGTGTGCAGCTGCCGACAGATCAGGTCAGGAAGATCGCCATCAGGATCACGATGAGCGCGACCGAGGCCGTGCCGTACTTCACCAGCTTGATGAAGCCCTCGTAGGTCTGCTCGTGGGCAACGTAGTCGTTGCCGTCGGCGGTGCTGTACGCCACTTCGCTATGATCAGCCATGGAATGTCCCCAGTCGAAAGTTCAATTCTTAGGCTGGGATACCGCAAACTTTCGGGCAGGGCAACGGCAGGCGGGCGCGGTTTTCCTGCAAATCAGGCCATTTGGAATTCCAATTGTCACGAATCGGGCTCTCGCACTGCTCAGCCCCGATCGATCATCGTGGCGGCAAGGCTCGCGGTCTAGCGCTGGAGCGGTTGGAGGCCGAGCGCCGCGCGCACCTCGTCGACAGCCTTCTCCCCGGCCCCGGTGAACCGCGCCATCCGCGGGGCCGTGCCGGGACCGACCGCCACGGAGTGCTCGCCGGCCAGGAAGCCATGGGTCATGTGAAACCCAAGCGCGCGATAGACCTCGAACTGCTCCTCCGAGAAGAACTGATCCCCGGTGGTCTCATGGGGAAACGTGTCATTCCGCCGCGCATAGTCGCGGATGTAGTCGTTCTCGTCGCTGGAGAGCGAGGACTTGATATAGACGAGATAGCCCTTGTCATTGCCGCCATAGTCGATGACGCCGATCGCCACGTGAACGTGGTCCTTTGCCGCCTCGTCCGAGGCGGCGGCGGTCTGCGCGGACTTGCTGTCGGCATTCTCGGCCATGATGGCGCGCGTGCGGTCGCGAATCGGCGTCCAGGGCAAATCGATGCGGACGCCGAGATCGATGCGGGCATAACGCTGGAGCTTCATCAGAGAGGCGAAATTCATCGGTGCGTCGGCTTCGGCATCGACCGCGATGATCACCCTGCAGCGCCGGCGCAGCAGCTCGTAGACGCCGAGATTTTCGATGTGACCTCCGTCGGTGAGATAGACACCGTCGCTGTTCTCGTAGAGACGGCCCGAGATTTCCGACCACAGGAACAGCGGCGTGGAGCGGCGCTGCGGCCGGGCCGTCGCCCCGACATAGCGCGGATTGCTCAGCCAGTAGCCCAGCCGCACGTTGAGCAGGGCGAGCGTCGGCGTCAGCGCCTTGATCGAGTTCGAGCCCATGTTCGACGCCGCCGCCGCCCCCGAGATCGCCATGGCGGTGGCGAGGTCGAGGCTTTGCTCGAGGCGCTCGACGGCCGGGGTCCTGGCGTAGCGCGTCGCCTCGCTGCCGACATGGAGCGGCGAGAAGACGAAGAAGTCGGCATTGCGACCGCGCCGGTTGGCGAAGTCCGAGCCCTGGATGTTCAGCGCGGTGTTGATGAGGTGATAGGGCGCCCCCAGCTTCGGCGCGGCCGGTTGATCGCCCGGCACGGCGCCGTCATTAGCAACCGCGTAGAGCTCACTCAACTTCATGCGGTCGAGCGGCTTGAAATCACGCCCCTGGTCGAGGCTCGCCTCGGTACGCGCGATATTGCCGTCCGCCGATCGGTCTGGGTCGAACAGAAAGGCCTTGCTCAGCCGATCCCGGTACAGCCGGTGCAGCGAATTCGCGTTGGGCGTCAAGGACCAGGAGATCGCAAACAGCAGCAGGCCGACGAGCGCATACAGGATCACCACGGGCAGGCTGTGCGAATACCCCGAGCCTCCATCCGTCCAATGGAATTGTCTTGCGACATTGAGCGCGGCAAATCTGAGCCAGGCCGGCACGTGAGATACCGGCGTCAGCCATTCCATCGTCGCCGCCGGTGCGGCGGGCTGTGGCGTGATCTCGGCAGAGAACGTGCCCGCACCCGCGTCGAATGCGATCTTGCCGGCCAGATTGCCCGATGCGGGCACGGTCGATTTGTTGGCGGCAAGGCAGCTCCTCTGCCCGAGGTTGGCGAGAGGCGCCTGGCATTTCTCGATCGGGTCATTGGCGATGCCCCAATAGGACAAATAGAGATAGGCGACCCAGATGATCAGCGGCAGCGCGAGGCCCGCGATCCACAGCGCGACCTTGGCAGCGATCGCGAGCACCAGCGAGCCCCATTGCGAGGATACGCTGTTGCCCTTGAGGAATTCGGCGAATTGCTGCCTGAAGGCCATGACGAACACGCCGATCGGCGCGGCGATTGCAGCGAGGGACTTGATCCAGGTGACCGCGACGCCACCGACCGGGCTGCCGATCGCATCGCCGTCGACGACATCGAACATCTGCGAGAGCATGAACGGCTGGAACTCGAAGAACGCGATCACGGCAAGCAGCACCAGGAAGGTCGCGCCGGCGGTCGGCCAATGCGAACGAAACTCCTGACGCTTTTCGGGGCTCGCAAGTGATTGCTTGAGCGCCCAGACGAAGAACAAGCCGACGCCGATGATCGCGGTCGCAAGCGTCAGCGCGAAATGCTTGATTTGCAGGACGCGCGCGAAGTCGCAGGCGATGCCGAGCAGGAACGCGATGCTCGCGGCATAGGTGAGGAAGACGGTCGGGCCGATGCCGCGCTCGGCGCGCGCGAGCAGATAGGCAATTCCGCCGCAGGCGAGCAGCACCAGCGCGACGATCGTGCCGATCGCCGCGAAGCCGAAGCGGTCCGCGATCCAGCCGAAATGGTGCAGCTCACACTGCGGCAGAGCGCCGTCGGCGAGATCGACACCGAAGAAATTCGCAACCGTCAGGCAACTTCGCAGCGGCGTCGACCAGATCGTGACGGCGGCGAGCAGCAGCACGACGGGTAATGTCAGCCCGATATTGGCGATCAGGCCGCGCGCCACGATCGCGATCCCGGTCAGGAGGTCGCGGAAGCCGGCCGGGATCAGATAGTTGGAGTAATTCCTGATATGGCCGACCGACGGCGTATCGCTGATCTCACTGGCGGTCGCCGTGCCGCCGGCCGGCCGCTGGCCGAACACGAAACGCCCCGTCACCGTCATGGTCGTGCTGAGCGAGGTGCCGATATAACCGCCGCCCGACACGGTGGAGAGATAGTCGATCCGCCCGATCAGATCGTGGTGGTTCAACGCCTGGAGTACGCCGAGACACATGGCCGAGGAGCGGATGCCGCCGCCCGACAGAGCGAGCCCGACGACGTCGAGCATCTGGCAGGCTTCGACACCGCCTGGATCGATCTGCCGCGTCTTCCCGCGGCGCGTGTTGATCGCCTCGATCTCGTCGCGAACGATCTGCTGATGCTTCTCGCACCAGGGCGTTTCTTCCTCGAAGGCTGCGGCGTTCCACGCTGCTTCAGGTCGCGGGACCTGTCCCTGATCGGGCATGTGCGCCTCCCCAGCGGCAAATCACGATCAACAATCAAGAGTTGAAAAACACAACAAAGTATCTACGAGGTTAGTCTCGCCGCGAGCCCGAACGTTCAATACCGGCGAGCAGGATCTCGAGGCCGGTCTCGAATGTCGCGCGGAAATGCGCCGGCTGGAAATAGGGCGCAGCCGCTGCGAGATGCTTGAATTGCGCGGCGATGGTCTTGTCCGGAACCGGTTCCGCGGATGAAGGACCGCGTGCGTAGCCCGCCGTCTCATCCAGCGCCGCGCCCGTGAGGTAATAGCCGAGTTCACGAAAATAGATCGCCGCCTCGCGATCGGAAAAGCCGGCCTCGCGCAGGATGCCGATGATGCCGTCGATATAGGCGACGCCGGCGGGCGTGTTGAGCCGATGCACCGCGAAGAACGGAAAGAACGCCGGGTGCCTGAGCGCCATGGCTCGGAAGCCGTGAGCGGCCCGGCGCAGGCGCTCGCGCCAGTCCCATTGCGGCTCCATCACCACGCGCGCGTCCGCGAGCATCATGTCGATGAGCGCATCCATCAGATGCGCCTTGCTCGGAAAGTGATGATAGATGCTCATCGCCTCGCAGCCGAGCTCCTCGCCGAGCCGGCGCGTCGAGAACTTGGCCAGCCCCTCGCGGTCGACCAGCGTCATCGCGGCGGCCGCAATCCGCTCGCGCGACAGCCCCCTTCCCCCTTCACCTGCAACCCGACGCTTCCGCGGGGCGGGCGAGGTTTTCCGGCCCGCTTTGGCTTTTCTGCTCATGACATCCGAATCGAAAACACTTGCAACCTTACACCGCAAGGCGGTATCGTGGAACTAACTTACACCGTAAGGTTGGAGCGAAAGCGATGACCGCGATTGATCTGTTTGGCCTGCTGGTGCCGGCGACCTATCTCGCGATGCTCGCCATCGAGCGCCTGATCCCGGCACGACAGTTTCCGGACATTCCCTATTGGCGGCTCAGGGGTTTCTGCTTCCTGACGGTGCAGGGCCTGCTGGCCACCCTGACCCCGTTGCTGATCCCGGAGGCCTGGCTGGACCGGCACAGGCTGATGAACCTCACCGGCCTCGGCGTCGTCGGCGGTGCAGTGCTCGGCTATTTTGTGCTGTCACTCGTCAATTACGGCTGGCACCGTAGCGCGCACACCTTTCCCGTGATGTGGCGGCTGTTCCACCAGATCCATCACAGCCCGCAACGCATGGACATGTCCGGCGCGGCGCTGTTCCATCCGCTGGAGACGATCGCATTCTTTGCGATCGCGTCGGTGGTGACGACGCTGGTCCTCGGGCTCGATCCGATCGCAGCGGCTGCGACCGGCTACATTGCCGCCTTCTACGGCTACTTCCAGCACATGAACGTGCGGACGCCGCAATGGCTCGGCTTCATCATCCAACGGCCGGAAGCGCATTGCGTCCATCATCAGCGCGACGTGCATGCCTTCAATTACGGCGACTTGCCGATCTGGGATCTCTTGTTCGGCACCTTTCGCAATCCGGCGAGTTTCTCGGGCGCGGTCGGCTTCGACGCGCCGGCAACCAACCGGTTTGGTGCGATGCTGGGCTTCGTCGACGTGAACGAACCCGCGGCCGGGCAGAACAACCTCGGCCGCGGCCCCAACGCAAGCAGCTGACGCGAATGGTCTGCGCGCTCAGCCCATCGCCTCGAGCTCGTCGATCATGCCGGCGATGACCGCAAGACCTCCATCCCAGAACTTTGGGTCCTTGGCATCGAGCCCGAACGGCCGCAGCAGCTCGGAATAATGCTTGGTGCCGCCGGCGGCGAGCATGTCGAGATAGCGTTCGGCAAAGCCCTCGGCCGCGTTCTCGTACACGGCATAGAGCGAGTTCACGAGGCAATCGCCGAAGGCATAGGCATAGACGTAGAACGGCGAATGGATGAAGTGCGGGATATACATCCAGTAGTTCTCGTAGCCCGCCTTGATCTCGATCGCCGGACCGAGGCTTTCGCCCTGCACCGAAAGCCAGATCTCGCCGAGCCGCGTCGCGGTGAGCTCGCCGTTCTTGCGCTCGGTGTGGACCGCGCGCTCGAAGGAGTAGAACGCGATCTGCCGCACCACGGTGTTGATCATGTCCTCGACCTTGCCGGCGAGCAGCGCCTGGCGCTGTTTTGCATTCTTGGTCTGGGCCAAGAGCCGCCTGAAAGTGAGCATCTCGCCGAACACGCTTGCGGTCTCCGCCAGCGTCAGCGGCGTCGGCGCCATCAACGCGCCGTTCCTCGCTGCCAGCACCTGATGCACGCCATGGCCGAGCTCGTGGGCGAGCGTCATCACGTCGCGCGGCTTGCCCTGGTAGTTCATGAGCACGTAAGGGTGCGCGGACGGCGTCGTCGGATGCGAGAACGCACCCGGCGCCTTGCCCGGCCGCACCGGCGCGTCGATCCAGCGATCGGTGAAGAAGCGCTCGGCGATATCAGCCATTTTGGGCGAGAAGCCACGATAGGCCGTCAGCACCATGCTGCGCGCGTCCGGCCAGCCGATGGTATCGGTCGCCGCAAAAGGCAGCGGCGCGTTGCGATCCCAATAAGCGAGCCGCTTCTTGCCAAACCACTTCGCCTTCAGCGCGTAATAGCGATGCGACAGCTTTGGATAGGCCGCGCGGACCGAGGCGACCAGCGCATCCACCACCTCGCGCTCGACGCGGTTGTTGAGATGCCGGGAATCCGCGACGTCCTTGAAGCCGCGCCAGCGGTCGGAGATGTCCTTGTCCTTGGCAAGCGTGTTGGTGATCAGCGCAAAGGTACGCTCATTGGCCTTGAAGGTTTTTGCCAGCGCTTCCGCCGCGCTCTTGCGCTTTGAGCCGTCGCGGTCCTGCAACAGATTGAGCGTCGGCTCGATCGCGAGCTCCTTGGATCCGACCTTGAAACGCAATCCGGAGATGGTCTGGTCGAACAGCCGGTTGAAGGCGGAATAGCCGGTCTGCGCCTTTTCCAGGAACAGCTGCTCGAGCTTGTCGTCGAGCTGATACGGCTTCTCCTTGCGCAGGTCCTCGATCCACGGGCGGTAGTGCGCGAGCTCGGGGGTTTGCATCGCGCGGTTCAAAATATCGTCATCGACGCGATTGAGCTCGAGCGCAAAGAACAGAAGATGCGTGGACGCTGCCGTCAACCGCTCGGAGACATCGCCGTAAAACTTTGAAATCGCAGGGTCCACGCTGTCACCGGCATGGACGAGGCCGGCATAGGAGCCGAGGCGGCCGGCGAGATCGTCGATCGCCTCATAGCGTCGCACGGCTTCCGCGAGCCATTTTCCGCCATCTTCGTTTGCTGTCCCTGTCGCGAGCTTGCCCTTGTAGTCGGTCTCGAAGGCGACGCAGTCGGCATCCATCCTTTCGAGATCGCGTGCCACTTCCGGCGCATCGATCCCGGAATAGAGATCGGCGAGGTTCCACTCGGGAAGCTTGCCGGTCTTGCTCGCGGGCTTCGCGAGTGACGTTTTGGAGGACTTTGCCTTGGGTACGGATTTGGCTGCAGATTTCTTGGCGGCGGATTTCTTGACGGCAGATGTTTTGGCGGCAGGCTTGCGGAGAGCGTTCTTGGAGCGCGAAGTCATTGTGTGGGAAACCTGTGTTCAACAATCGCGACGGCGGGCGGGGGCATCAAGGTTTAAGAGTGCGTTAATCGGCTTCGGCCAGAGTGACCCGATTCGAGACAGATAGTAGTAGCGTGCGGGGAGCACCATGGCTGCCAGTATTTTGATCGCCGACGACGACGCCGTAGCCCGCCGGCTGGTCGAGAACATGGTGCAGAAATGCGGCTATGAGACGGTCGTCGTTGACTCCGGCGACGCCGCGATCGCCGCGCTCACGGCCCCGGACGCGCCGGCCATCGACGCCGTGATCCTCGATCTCGTGATGCCCGGCCTCGACGGTATGGGCGTGCTGGCAAAAATCCGCGAAGCGGGCCTCAGCGTGCCCGTCATCGTGCAGACCGCCCATGGCGGCATCGACAATGTGATCTCGGCGATGCGCGCAGGCGCGGCCGATTTCGTGGTCAAGCCGGTCGGTGTGGAGCGGCTCCAGGTCTCGCTTCGCAATGCTCTCAACGCCTCCGCGCTCAAGGGCGAATTGCAGCGCATCCGGCACAGCCGCGAGGGGCGACTGACCTTCTCCGACATCATCACCCGCGCCGAGGCCATGGCGCCGGTCATGCGCGCCGCGCAGAAGGCCGCGAACTCCGCCATTCCCGTGCTGATCGAAGGCGATTCAGGCGTCGGCAAAGAGATGTTCGCGCGCGCCATCCATGGCAGCGGCGAGCGCAAGACAAAGCCCTTCGTCGCGGTCAATTGCGGCGCGATCCCCGACAACCTCGTCGAGTCCATTCTGTTCGGCCATGAAAAGGGTGCCTTCACCGGCGCCACCGAGCGGCACATGGGCAAGTTCGTCGAGGCCCATGGCGGCACGCTGTTTCTGGACGAGGTCAGCGAGCTGCCGCTGACCGCGCAGGTCAAGCTGCTGCGCGCGCTCCAGGAAGGCGCAGTGGAGGCCGTCGGCGGCCGCAAGCCCGTCAAGGTCGACGTCCGCATCGTCTCGGCAACCAACCGCAAGCTGCTGGAGCGCGTGAAGCAGGGGCACTTCCGGGAAGACCTGTTCTATCGCCTGCACGTCCTGCCGCTGACGATCCCCTCGCTCCGGGCCCGGCGCGAAGACATCCCGCATCTGCTCCGGCATTTCCTGGCGCGCTTTGCCGCCGAGGAGAACCGCCAGATCACCGGCATCAGTGGCGAGGCCATGGCTCATCTCGCCCAGCTCGACTGGCCCGGCAACATCCGCCAGCTCGAGAACGCGGTCTACCGCGCGGTGGTGATGAGCGACGGCGACCAGCTCGGCCTCAATGATTTCCCCCTGCTCGCCTCGCAGCCACAACCCGTCAACGAAATTCCGACCGCGCCGCTGATGCTCGAGCCGGCGGCGACCCCGTCGGTGGTATCGGGTAACGAAATACCGATCGCTCCACTCCCCGCCGCGGGAACTCTGGCCATGCTGACCCCGACCGGCGATGTCCGTCCTCTCGACGACATGGAGAACGAGATCATCCGCTTCGCGATCTCGCACTATCGCGGCCAAATGTCCGAGGTGGCCCGCCGCCTCAAAATCGGCCGGTCCACCCTCTACCGCAAACTCGACGAAGCCGGGGTTCCCGGGCATGGCGGGAAAAGCGGCGAGGAGACGCACTGAGCCTCATGCGAACGGAGGTTCGCGAGACGAGGCCAGACCGGCTGTAAGCCGTTCGCATGACGACAGAATTCGACCGCGCCTTGAACCGTGACTTGGAAGTGACAGACACAGGGAAAAGCGCGCGGGGCAAGCGCACAATCCGTTGCCAAGAGGCCTCCTTGAAGTCAGTTTGGCGTGAGTTGTCCCGGTTAGCGCTGGCTGCAAAATCGGGGCCTGTATATCGTCTGCGTCAGAATCGTTGCGTGCAGGCGTGCAACTTTCGAGAGGCCGGCGCGATTTAGCCGAAGCTCATTAGGCGATAACGAAGCTGTTCCATGAGGGACAGTTCACCCGAGGGGTGCGACACAATGCGGAACTGTTTGAACCACCGTGCAGGCTTCGACCGTGTCTTGATGACGGTCGCGGCAACCTTCCTCACGGTGTCGGCCAGCTCAGCCCTGGCGCAGGATCAGGCGCGCAGCAGCGCCGCCGAGCTCGCGATCGAAGCCGCGATCCCGCGTCCCGAGCCGGCCAACGTCCCGCCCCCGACCGCAGCCGATATCAAGCTCGAGACTACCGCAACGGTGCAGGACTCCGCCAAGGTGTCGACGCAGGAGCCCGTCAAGGCTGACGCCGCACCGGCCCCGAACAAGGTCGAGACCAAGCCTTCCGACGTCGCCACCACGCCTGCCACCGAGACGCCGAAGAGCGAAACGGCCAAGACCGAGCCTGCCAAGACCGAGCCTGCCAAGACCGAACCTGCCAAGACCGAGCCCGCCAAGGCCGATACGGCGACGGCGACGCCCGCCGCGCCTGCGGTCCCCGCTGCGGCTCCGGCCGCCGAGCCGGTGAAGGCCGCGAGCAACGTTCCCGCCGCGGACCAGCCGGTCGCCGACAAGCTCAAGGACATGATCGGCGCCAAGACGTCGCGCTATTTCGACCGCAAGAACGAGCGCGCGGCGATCGAGAAATTTTACGGCGCACGCGACTTCGCGCCGGTCTGGACCCAGGGCGGCAGCCTGACCGCCGCGGCCAAGGGCGTCATCGCCCGGCTGAAGGACGCGGCTTCCGACGGCCTCAACCCCGCCGACTATGCGGTGCCGGATTTCGCCAGCGCCACCACACCCGATGCGCTCGCCGATGCCGAGCTGAAGCTCACCGCCAGCATGTTCGACTATGCGCGCCAGGCCCAGAGCGGCCGCATGCATTGGTCGCAGGTCTCTGGAGACATCCTCTATCCCGAGCATCCGGTCGACCCGAACGAAGTGCTCGCCAAGATCACCACCGCGACCGACGCCTCCGCTGCGCTCGACAGCTACAATCCGCCGCACAAGCTCTACAAGGAGCTGAAGGCCAAGCTCGCGGAGCTGCGCGGTCAGGGCAACGGCCCGGTGATCGAGATCGCCGACGGCCCGTCGCTCAAATACACCCCGGCGACCAAGAAGCAGGCTGAGATCGTCGTGGAAGATCCGCGCGTGCCGCAGCTCCGCGCCAAGCTCGGCCTTGCCGAGAACGCCAGCGACACCCGCTATGACGCAGCGGTCGCCGACGCCGTGCGAAAATTCCAGAGCGGCGCCGAGATGAAGGCGACCGGCATCCTCGACGACAAGACGGTCAAGGCGCTCAACACCCCGAAGCGCGACAAGCAGATCGACGTGGTGCTGGTCAACATGGAGCGCTGGCGCTGGCTGCCGCGCGACCTCGGTGCGCCCGCGCTGGGCGATGCCTATGTCATCCTCAATATTCCCGACTACACGCTGAAGGTGATGCAGCGCGGCCAGCAGGTCTGGACCACCCGCGTCGTCACCGGCAAGCCGGGCACGCATGCGACCCCGCTGCTGACCGAGACGATGAAGTACATCACGGTCAACCCGACCTGGAACGTGCCGCCGTCGATCGTCTACAACGAATACCTGCCGGCGCTGCAGCAGGATCCGACCGTGCTCCAGCGCATGGGCCTCAAGCTCGAACAGAACCGTGACGGCTCGGTGCACATCTCGCAGCCGCCCGGCGAGGCCAACGCGCTCGGCCGCATCCGCTTCAACTTCCCGAACAAGTTCCTGGTCTATCAGCACGACACGCCGGACAAGAACCTGTTCGCCAGGGAAGATCGCGCCTTCAGCCATGGCTGCATGCGCGTGCAAAATCCGGATCAATATGCGTCCGTGCTGCTCAACATCGCCATGCCGAACGATAAGTACACGCCTGAGCGCGTGCGCAGCATGTACGGCAAGAGCGAGATCGACCTGAAATTCCCGACTCCGATCCCGGTCAACATCACCTATCAGACCGCCTTCGTGGACGACGCCGGCAAGCTGCAATTCCGCAAGGACGTCTATGGCCGCGACGCGACCATGATCAACATCCTGAAGAACAACCGCGGCAAGGATCTCGAGGCCGTCGTTGCGCACTCGCAGCCGAGCTATTCGCGCCCGGCAACGACCCTGCCCTCGGGCGTTGCGGTAGCCAACAATGGCGGCGGCTTCGGCTCGTCCGGTCCGAACTTCTTCGAACGGCTGTTCGGGGCGCCCACCCCGCCGCCGGCCCCGGTCGGCCGCCGGCCGCAACAGCAGCGGGTGTTCACCCGTTAAGCCTCAGGCGGCTCGCTTTTGCGAATTCTGAAACAAAATCAACGGCCCCGTCCCCTGGATGGGGCCGTTTAACGTTAACCATTGTCTACCTGGGCCCGGGCAGCGGGCGTTTTTTTGCCACAGTCAACCGGTTAGGATTGTATTCTGACTTGGTTTGGGGGCGGGAAGGTCAACCTCGAATTAACCTTCTCGCTTTAAGAAAGCGTTCATCCTCTTTCGCGCGCTAACGGGGTTGGCGGGAGAGTCCATTTTGAACGCTGGTCGACTGGGTGGGCTCATACGTGCTGACTGGTCTCGCACGCCAATTCGCTGTGCTGTCGTTGTCCCATGCGGGAGTGAAGGTCGGATCCAGGATCGGCCTCGCTGCCGCATTGCTGCTGGCTGCCGCCGGCTCGGTTCATAACGCCGCCGCGCTGAACGAGACCAAGACGCTTTCCTTCCACCACACCCATTCCGGCGAAGACATCACCGTCACCTTCAAGCGCGATGGCCGCTACGACGAGGGAGCGCTGAAGCAGCTCAACCACTTCCTGCGCGACTGGCGCACCCAGGACGAGACGGTCATGGACCGTCGCCTCTTCGACATCCTCTGGGAAGTCTACCGCGACGTCGACGGCAAGCAGCCGATCCAGATCATCTCCTCCTACCGCTCCCCCGCCACCAACGCCATGCTTCGCCGCCGCTCCTCCGGGGTGGCGCGCTTCAGCCAGCACATGCTGGGACATGCGATGGACTTCTACATTCCGGGCGTGGCGCTGGAGCAGATCCGCTTCGCCGGCCTGCGCCTGCAGCGCGGCGGCGTCGGCTTCTATCCGACCTCGGGCTCGCCCTTCGTGCACCTGGACACCGGCAGCATCCGGCATTGGCCGCGCATGACGCATGACCAGCTCGCCCGCGTCTTCCCGGACGGCAAGACGGTGCATCTGCCGACCGACGGCGTGCCGCTGAAGGGCTATGAGGTCGCCAAGGCCGAGATCGAGCGACGCGGCAGCGGCGACGATGCAGGCAGCAAGCCGAATTTCTTTGCCGCGCTGTTCAAGGGCAAGTCGGCCGCGCCGGCCGCCAGCAGCGACGAGGATGACGAGGGCGCGCCTGCGCCTGCCGCGAAGCCGGCGGCGCCGACCGTCGCCGCAGCCGCAGCCAAGCCCGCCGAACCGGTACCGACGCCCCGTGCCAAGCCGCAGATCGCCAATACGATCCAGCTCGCCTCGGCCGATGCTCAGCTCGTCACGCCGCCCAAGCCGAAGCCCGCGCCGGTGGCTGACAAGCCCGCGGCCGGCAGCAAGCCGGAGACCCCGGCCGACATCATCAATGCCCGCGGCTTCTGGGATGACGTCCCCGCCACACCGCAGCAGGCGACGCCGGCGCAAATCGCGGCGCTGAAGGCCCGCCAGGCCCTTGCCGCCGCCACCGATCCGCAACCAACCGCCAGCGTGTCCAACGCGGCGCTCCAGGCGCTGGCTTTCGCGCCGGCCGCCTCCCCGGTCGACCGGGCCAATGTCGTCGCCGCCTCGGCGCCGATCCCGCGGTCCGCCCGCCCCCGCAACGTCGCCCAGGCGACCGAGATCAACACGGTGGTCGGCAAGAGCATCGACGGGATGGTCGCGACCGCGACCCGCCTCTCCGCCGCGAAGGGCGAGAGCGTCTGGCTCAAGATCGTGATGCTGTCGCCGAGCGCCAGCCGTGCGATGTCGGTGACGCTGATGGGCGAGCTCGATACCGCGGCGCTGCGTGGCTATTTCGTCAAGCCGCACAGCGTGATCGCGATGGGCTTTGCCGATGACCCGATGCAAGGCCTGTCCTGCGACAGTTTCTCAGGCAGTGCGACCGCAAAGCTCCAGACAACGTCGTTCGTCGTCCGCACCGCCGCGCTGCGCTGATAGACGCGGCTATCTCCCAGTATTCAGTCTCGTAGCCCGTACCGCGGCTTCTTCCCCCGCCGGTCGAGATGGTACGTCAGCGCCAGCGACAGGCAGATCGATAGCTCCAGCTTCGGCAGCTTGCCCGTCACCGGCAACAGCAATGCCCGGGTCTGCCGGTATTCAAACTGATCGGGAAAGCGCTCGCGAAAATCGTCGACCAACGTCGTCTTGCAGTTGAAGAGAATGGCGGCGTGGTCGGAATCCTTCAGACGTCCAAGCCGGATCGTCGAACCGCTGCCTGTCTCGGCGGTCAGATAGGCCGGCTCGCCCCATTTCAGGGTCTCGGTGAGCCGGCCGACCTCCTCGTGTGCCGCAGCCGTCGCGAAGACCAGCGAACGCACCTGGAGCAGCCGCTTGCCGATCGGCGCGGGAAGCGCACCGAGGGCACGGCTCACCTCGCGCGGCAGCGGCGGCGCGGTCACGGCGGTCTCCGTTCACAGACGAAGTGCAACATCGCCGGTTGTAGCGATGGAGCGGAAGCGTAATCCGGGGAAGCTTCCCTGCAGCAAGAACCCGGACTTCGCTGCGCTTGATCCGGGTTACGGCGGCAATGCCTGAGGCGCGGCGCCTCAGATCATCCCCAGCGCCTGCATGTAGGTCTCAAGAATCGTCTCGGCCTCGGCGCGCTCGTTGGGGTCCTGCTTGCGCAGGCGCACGATGGTGCGCAGCGCCTTGACGTCGTAGCCGTTGCCCTTGCTCTCGGCGTAGACGTCGCGAATGTCGTCGGAGATCGCCTTCTTCTCTTCCTCCAGCCGCTCGATGCGCTCGATGATGGATTTGAGCTGGTCCTTGGCAAATTTCGTCGCGGGCTCGTCGTCGCGGACGGCGGCGGTGGTGGCCATCTTGGTACTCCAAATGGAACTGGCAAAACGAGGTGACGCCGGCATCCTCACCGCGCGTGCTGGCTAGAACCCTTAGGGTTGGCGCCCCCCACGTTCAAGCAAGCATCACGCTCGTCCACAGCGCGCCCACACCTTCCTGAGGCGGGGCGAAGAAAGCTGTTGTGTGATGCGACTCAGGGCCGCGCGAACTCAATGCCCGTGGTCGTGGGGATGAACCTTCTTCATCGTCTCGATCTGCTCGGGCGTCGCCGTGCCCTGGTACTTCGCTTTCCAGGTCTCATAGGGCATGCCGTAGACCGCCTCCCGGCTCTCGTCCTTGCTCAGGGCCGCGCCTTGCGCGTCGGCGGCTTCCTTGAGCCAGTTGGACAGGCAGTTGCGGCAGAAGCCCGCCAGGTTCATCAGATCGATGTTCTGGACGTCGGTCCGGGTCTTCAGATGTTCGACCAGACGCCGAAAAGCGGCCGCCTCGAGCTCGGTTCTGGTCTTGTCGTCGATTGCCATGGCTGTATCCCTTGGTATCCCCTTGGAGTCTCCTTGGGCCTGACCCGTCGGGGTCACCCTTACGGGATCAGGTGGGCTCTGTCACAGATTTTGCCATATCCCGGCGCAAACCGGCCCAAGCCGGCGTTGCCCCCTCCGGGGTGGTTCCCGGGCCTACGCCAAATCGTCAATGATCTGGTATAGCTACCGCGACAATGATTGCCGAATCTCCCCGCCCCCCGCTTCGCCTGCTCGCCCGGTTGGTCCCGGTGCTGGTGATCGCCTGGCTGTGCCTCTTCAGCAGCCCGGCTTCTGCCGATTTCCGGCTCTGCAACAACACTTCGAGCCGGGTCGGCATTGCGCTCGGCTACAAGGACGCCGAGGGCTGGACCACCGAAGGCTGGTGGAACATCTCCTCGCGGTCCTGCGAGACCCTGCTGCGGGGAACGCTGGTCGCCCGATACTATTACATCTACGCGATCGACTACGATCGCGGCGGGGAATGGTCGGGGCAGGCCTTCATGTGCTCGCGCGACAAGGAGTTCACCATCCGCGGCACCGAGGACTGCCTCGCACGCGGCTACGACCGGACCGGCTATTTCGAGGTCGACACCGGCGAGCAGCGGGCATGGACGGTGCAGCTGACCGACGCCAATGAGCAGCCGGCGCAACAGCGCGTGCCTGGCCTGCCCGGTCCGGTTGGTCCGGGCGGAGTTCCGGGTTTGCCCAATGGCCCGCCCGGTGGTACGCCCCCCGCCGCGCCTGGCCTCCCGCCAGCCGCCGCCCCGCCCCCGTCTGGAAGTAAGCCATGAGGCGTCTTCGCCGTATCAAGATTCTCGCGACCCTGGGACCCGCCTCTTCAGACCTCGCGATGATCCGCCGCCTGTTCGAGGCCGGCGCCGACCTGTTTCGCATCAACATGAGCCACACCTCGCATGACAAGATGCGGGAGCTGGTGGCGACGATCCGCAATGTCGAGTCGAGCTACGGCCGGCCGATCGGCATCCTGGTCGACCTCCAGGGCCCGAAGCTCCGGCTCGGCGCCTTCGCCGAGGGCTCGGTCCAGCTCCAGAACGGCCAGACCTTCACGCTTGATTCCGACAAGGCGCCCGGCGATGCCACGCGCGTCCATCTTCCGCATCCGGAGATCCTGGCCGCGCTGCGGCCCGGCCACGCGCTGCTGCTCGACGACGGCAAGGTGCGCCTGATCGCCGAGGAGACCTCGAAGGAGCATGCGGTGACGCGTGTCGTGGTCGGCGGCAAGATGAGCGACCGCAAGGGCGTCAGCCTGCCCGACACCGATTTGCCGGTCTCCGCCATGACGCCGAAGGATCGGGCCGACCTCGAGGCCGCGCTGGTCACCGGCGTCGACTGGATCGCGCTGTCCTTCGTGCAGCGCGCCGACGACGTGCTCGAAGCCAAGAAGATGATCCGCGGCCGCGCCGCCGTGATGGCCAAGATCGAGAAGCCGCAGGCGATCGATCGCCTTGCTGACATCATCGAGGCCTCCGACGCGCTGATGGTGGCGCGCGGCGACCTCGGCGTCGAGCTGCCGCTGGAGCGCGTGCCGAGCCTGCAGAAGCAAATGACGCGGATGGCCCGCCGCGCCGGCAAGCCAGTGGTGATCGCGACGCAGATGCTGGAATCGATGATCCAGTCGCCGGTGCCCACCCGCGCCGAAGTCTCCGACGTCGCCACCGCCGTCTATGAGGGCGCCGACGCCATCATGCTGTCGGCGGAATCGGCGGCCGGAAAATTTCCGGTCGAGGCGGTCTCGACCATGAACCGCATCGGCGAGGAGGTCGAGCGCGACCCGATTTATCGTTCCGTGCTCACCGCGCAGCGTCCGGCGCCGGAAGCCACCGCGGGCGATGCCATCGCGGACGCCGCGCGGCAGATCGCCGAGACCTTGGACCTGCCCGCCTTGATCTGCTGGACCTCATCGGGCTCGACCGCCGTGCGCGTGGCGCGCGAGCGGCCGAAGCCGCCGATCGTGGCGATCACGCCCAACATCACCGCAGGACGGCGGCTTGCCGTCGTCTGGGGCGTGCATTGCGTGGTGGCTGAAGATGCTCGCGACCAGGACGACATGGTGAGCCGGGCGGGCCAGATCGCGTTCCGCGACGGCTTCGTCCGCGCCGGCCAGCGCGTGCTCATCGTCGCCGGCGTTCCGCTCGGCATTCCCGGCACCACCAACATGGTGCGCATCGCGTCCGTCGGCCCCGAGGGCGACGCGGACATGTAGGCCCGCTGGCGCGGCCAAAACCAAAATCTCGAAAACAACCCCATGCACAGTAGCCGGCATCTTCGGCGATCGTGCGCGGGTTTTGTGAAAAGGTGTGCTCAGGGAATGACCTGAGCGGGGCCAGGCCGCCACCGCCGTCGCGCGGCGATTTTACGCCCCCACTAGCGCCTTCGTCGTCGGCAGCAGTGTCTGCTGCACCACCAGACCACGGGCGCGGGCGTCCATGACGCCGACGGCGCGCAGCGCCAGCAGCGTCACGGTCTGCACCGCATCGCGCATCTTGACGGGATCATCGAGATTGTCGGGCGCGAGCGGGCCGACCAGGGCCTCGTGCAGCGCGCCGAGCAGAGCGGTGGCGGCGAGCGCGGTGTCCTGCGCCGGCAGGTGGCCGGCACGCACCGCAGCGTCGATCCTGGCCGCAATCTCGCCGGCAATCTCCCGCCGGCTGGCGAGCCTGGAGGCGCTGACATCGACATCGACAGGCTCGGCCAGGATGCCCCAGGCCAGCCGGCGCTGCGACAGCGTATGGACAGCTACCGTCGTCACGGCCGCGGCCAGTGCCGAGGACGGCCCCGGCGCGGCATCGGCAGCCCGGCGGATCGCCGCGAGCTCGTCGCGGGAGACCTCTGCAATAAGTTCGGAGATCAGCTCGGCCTTGGAGGGGAAGTAACGGTAGACCGTTCCAGCCGCGACATTGGCCCGGACCGCGACCGGGGCGATCTGCACTGCCGCCATCCCGCCTTCCGCCGCAGCCTCCCGCGCCGCCGCGAGAATCGCGCTGCGCCGCGCCGCAAGGCGCTTAACCACTTGATGCGTCCGCCGATAAACCATGGCGCGCTTCCTGTCCCACACGCCTGCCGCACGCCCTGCGGCCGAACGCTTCGTCACGTCAAAAGATGCAAATCGCCCCGCAAGGACTGAACAACTATTCAGGGTAGATGACAAGATGGGAAATGCGTGGCGCGCCACGGCGGCCGGACTGGAGCGTCGCCCCTGGTCGTGAAGGCCTCGCCACGAGCTGCCCAAGGGGACTGGCGAGGTTGCTGGGCTCCAGGAGACGAGCTGCTATTGCGCGATGTCCGCCTGGAAAGACCGCCGCTCGATCTCAGCCCCTTTTCGGCGGAGGACAAAGGTTGCCGTATAGGTGCCGGGCGGCCAGACGGAGCCTCCGCGCTTCCTTCCGGCCGAGATGAAATATTGGGCCTGGTCCCGCGGCAGCTTCGGTGCGCGGTACTCCGCGATGACTTGCCCCTGAGGTGACCTCAACTCGATGGCCTGCTCGTCTTCCGCCTGAAGTCCGATTGCGCGAACATACGCAACCAGAGCGGCAGAATGAGAGCCGGGCGGAGATTGCTTCACCTCTCCGGTCTCGATCTCGTCCATGGTCATCGCTCGATCAGCGAAGCCGACGTTGATGATCTCGGTCGGCCGATAGTTCGAAACGGACTCCAGCGCGGGCTGCCACAGCGAACGACCGCCGCTGCACTCGCCTTTCGCCCCTTCGGCAAAGGGATCCACGACGACCCCGTCATGCCTCACCGTGAAATGCAGGTGTGGAAACTCGGCGTTTCCGGACAGACCCACCAGCCCAAGTGCCTGCCCGGAGCTTACCCTGTCACCAGGTTTAACTCTGACACTTCCTTTGGCCATGTGGCAGTACTGCGTGCTCCAGCCATTTCCATGTTCGACGACCGCGCCGTTGCCGCATTCCTTGCCGGCTATTGCGGCTTTGCCGACGACCTTGACCGATACGTCATCCATGCCGTCGCGCGTGTGGGCAACGCGCCCGGGGGCGGCGGCAACGACTTCGACGCCACTTCTCTGAACGTCCAGATCGGGCAGCCGGATGTCGGTGCCATCGTGACCGTCATAGGTTCGGTGACCGCATCGAAAGTCCGAGATCTTGTCGGAGGCATCATGGTCGACGTAGTTCTGGATGAAACAGGTCGTTCCCAGGCTGCAAGCCACCGGCCAAGCGAAAAGCTGCAGCTCGGAGCCGCGAGCCACCGACGCGCAAGTGATGACCGAGCAGACCACCAATACAGACACAAGCGCTCTCATCCGATCCGTCCGCTCTGACGAAGGGGCGCGCGACAAAGTGTGGTCTGGAAGCGAGACTTTCATTCCTGATGTCCCAAGAACCTTGGCCAACATCGGTACACTGTGAAGCCAACAGTACCGGGAAGGATCACCCACGAAGGCGACGATCCATCCCTATCAGCCGGATTTGTGCCGCTCAAGCCAAGCCCGCATCTCTCGTGCGATGAAAACGAATCCCAAGCAGCCTATCAGAATGAACAGCAGATGAAGCCCAAACAAGCCGACGAAGTTGAATGGATGGTCGGCAAACGTGATCAGCTGATGGTGACTGCGCTCGCCTCTGCTACGAAAATTCGCCCAGAGCGTTCCGGCAGAGTGCCACTGGCTCAGCCTGTAGACGCTATGCACCCCCGCTATAATCGCTATTACGGCACCGACGAACGGCATGGGGACGTGCAATCTGACCTTCACGGGTCTCACTTGGTGTTTGGCTCCTGGGCCTCGAGGAGCAGGTCATCGCAGAGCATCGTCGGAACGAGGCCTCTTCGTCCGCGCCCCACGTTCGTATCGGCGCAGCTGAAGATCGATATCATTGCGCGAAGTTTGCGCGCCCGCCAAGCCGTCAAATTCGTCGTGCTCAGAATCGTTCGGGACTCGGCATATGTCGTCTTCCCCAATTTTGCCGAGAGGTTCGCGAAGGAACCGACTTCGAAAGTGGTGGCAAATTGCCGCAAGCAAAACGAGCGCGATCTCATTCGCTGTCTCACTGCGGTCATTGGCAGACGAGTCGACCGCGATTGAACAGCGATCGAATGAGCGTCTTCAAATGCTTGGACTTGCAGGTTCCAATTTGATTTGAATCTTCGCTGCTTCGCGTGTCAGCGCGCCACGTCCCCGGAAAAGCAAGAGGTTGTGTGGCGCTCCTTTACATCTCGAAGTTCTCATGTAGTGTCCGCAACCGGACGTTGATGTCGGCCCGCGCGCAGTGTGCAGGCGGCATCGATGTTCGGGGACCGTGGTCGTGACTGGCGTTTGGAATACGTTCAGAGACTGTTTGCGCGGCGCAGGTTCATTGCGTGCTCACCAAGGCCACCCGGCCAATTTATCGCCAGGTAATGTCGAGAGTTTGAACTGCTCTTCGCTGCTGCGAGGCCGCGGGCGATGCTCTCATGCGCGAACGGAGTGTGCGACATGAAGTGGCTCATGAGCTGCACAATCCCAATCGTTTCTTTTCTTTTGCTAACATCCGATGGCGCGGCCGCCACTGAACTATTCTCGGTGCGGTGTGAAGGTGGCGCTCCGGTCCGCCCCTACTTCGCGACGTTCGACATCGATGCAAAGGCGGTCGTATTTGAAACGCCACCGATGAATGTCGAAGCATATTCCGGGATAAATCTACGCGCTGGAGAGATCATTTCCACGGAAAATGGAAAAGTCGGATTCGTCATTTCCGTCCTGCCAGGAAGACTCGACCTGATCTTCGATCGCAATCAAAAGACGATGACTTGGCCAGGACTAGACGACCCAACCTTCCGGCCGACATTGATACACCAATGTACCATTACCCCGCCGAGAAGCATTTTGAGCTTCCGGGTCCGCGATCCAATTCAGCACCCGATCTCCGTCCGCTGTGAAGACGCGGGGTATATGTATTTCACGATGGATGCTGCTTCGAAACAAGCGCTCTTCGAGCGCGGTAAGGAAGGAAGGCTCTACGAAGGTGAGGTGACGGATGTAGGCCAGGATGAGATCGTGCTGTCGATGAATTTCGACATTCCTCGCCAGGTCGTATGGAGCAAAAGTCATCAGACCATCACGATCGAAGGCATTGAGGGCGATGCATCACGGCCGCGGGGCGTCATGCAATGTCAAGAAGTCGCGCCTCGAACGATGATCGTCTACCACGCGAGACTCTGGCGACGTTGAGCACGGGCTTCGGATAGGCCGGTTGCGATAGTCTCATCCGTTTCAATCAATCGAGAGATAAATAGAACAATTAGCTGGCCGTGTCTCGGCCTGTCGATGAATGACGTCACTACAAACTAATTTGGGAGAAGAGTCATTGAATCCTCCGAGATCTGGCTGGCGAATGTCATGCCGGGTCAGATCACATTCGCGGACGACTTCATCCTGAGTTGACCGCCGCATCGGCCGTGCTCTGCATGTGGGCGCCGTGGCCGGTGCGCGGCCTTGGCGGCATCTCGGCCGCGCTCAACCTGCTGATGATCGTTGGCGACGCCGGTGATCGGCGCGCATGACATCATCGACGTCGCTGCCGGTATCGCGCTCGCCGAGGCCTCGATCTGGGTCGCGACATTCTACCTCGACCGGACTGGCAAGCATCGCCCAAGAAACTTGAGAGGTCGACCTGACAAGCCGGCCCAAAGAAAAGAGCCCCGTCGAGGACGGGGCTCCCGGAAATCTCTAGATCCGTCCGCTCTTACTTGAGGCTGGACGAGATCGAGGTGAACTTGGTGTTCAGCGTGGTGCCGAGGTTGTTGACGACGGTGATGATCGCCAGCGCGATGCCGGCGGCGATCAGGCCGTATTCAATGGCGGTGGCGCCGGATTCATCCTTCACGAAACGCGCAACGAGGTTCTTCATAGAGTGCTCCAAATGAGTACACGAGGCTACAACTGATCTGGTCTTTTCGGCTTCCCAGCGCCGCCCGACCATGGAACCGAACGTAGAGGCAAAGAATTGCGCCGCAGTTAATTCGACTGCGTAAAGACCGAGCGGTTTGTGCGTATTCGGCGATGGTAAATCGAAATCTAAAACAATCCGTTAAATTGTCGGGACATGAAGGCGGCCTGAGGCTGCTGGTTTACCCGAAGTTATGACCGCCGTGGTCCAATGCCGCCCGCTCGAACCGAAGCGCACGGGATGAATCGCTCGTCGCGCTTCGGGTGAGAACAACAGAATGACGAGGCGGCATGTCCCTTTCCTTTGCCAACAGCATCGCGGTGCAGAGCCGCGCGAGGGCTCTGGTGCCGCTGTGCGTCGGTGCCGGCGCCTACCTGTTCTACCTCTTTGTCGGCGACACGCTGCTTTCTGACTCCGACTCGTTCTGGCAGATCAAGATCGGGCAATGGATCCTCGACCACGGCGCCATGCCCACGACCGACTTCTATTCCTTCACGCGAACGGGCGCCCCGTGGATCTCGACGTCCTGGCTGTCGCAAGTGCTGTTCGCCTGGTCCCATGCGCAATGGGGCTGGGCGGGTCCGGTCATCATCACCGCGATCGGGATCGCGCTCACGGTCGCCATCTTCGTCTATCTGCTCGACGCGCAGATCGAAGCCCCGCGTGCCGTGCTGTTCGCGATGCTGGCGCTGCTGCTGTCGATCCACCACGTGCTGGCGCGGCCGCATATCCTGGCGCTGCCCGTCATGGTGGCGTGGGTGGGCCTGTTGATGGCGGCTGCCGACCGCAGGAGCGCGCCATCCTGGTATTGGCTGCCGCTGATGGCGCTCTGGGCCAATCTGCATGGCGGCTTCGTGCTGGGACTCGCGCTGATCGGCCCGATCTCGCTGGAGGCGGTCGAGCATGCCGAGAAAGGACGACGGCTCCAGCTCTTCACGCGCTGGGTGCTGTTCGGCATCGCCGCGCTGATCGCGAGCTGCTGCACGCCCTATGGCTGGCGCACGCTTCAAGGCGCGACCAACATCCTCGGCCTCGGCGAATTGCTCTCGCTGATCTTCGAATGGATGCCGGCGAACTTCGCCACGTTCAACGCGTTCGAAGGCGCCCTGCTCGGCCTGATCGCATTCGGCTATTATCGCGGTCTCGTGCTGTCGGCGCCGCGGATCTTCCTGATCCTGTTTCTGACCTGGAGCGCGCTGACCCATGTCAGAAGCATCGAGGCCTTTGCATTCCTGGTGCCGCTGGTGCTGGCAAAGCCGCTCGGCCAGATGTTCCCGCGCGCTCCAGCCGACGCCACCGGCGCGGACCGATGGCCGGCCCGCTACGTCACCGTCACAGGCGCGCTGATGATCGTGGCGGCAAGCTGGACCTCGACGGTGCTCTACATGGGACACCACCGCTTCGCCTTCACGATGGCGCAGACGCCCGTTGCGGCCGTCGACCTGCTCGAGAAGCTCAAGCCGCAGCGCATCTTCAATGCCTATCAGTTCGGCGGCTATCTGATCTCGCGCGACATTCCCGTCTTCGTCGACGGACGCGCCGAGCTCTACGGCGAGAAATTCGTCATGGACTTCTTCAAGGCGACCGAGGGCAAGAAGCCCGAATTGCTGCCGCGCCTGCTGGATGAGTACAAGATCGACGCGACGCTCCTGGTCGCCGATGCGCCGGGCCCGCAGATCCTCGACCAGCTCAAGGGCTGGAAGCGGATCTACACGGACGATATCGCCGTGATCCACGTGCGAGACCCCGCAGACGGCGCGACCGCGGCGCCGTCGAAGTGAGGAGCTGCTTCGCGGGCTGGAAAACGAGAGACATGCTTTCAATGGTGACGCCGGCGCGAGCTGGCACGCCACGCCGAGACCTCAGCGACCCCATGACATGGCTCCTTCCAGCAAGCCGCCTCTGACAATTCCGGCTCATTCCGGCTCGGAGCGAACCGTCGCGATCATCGTTCTCGCGGTGCTGGCGGCGGTCTCGTTTCTGCCGGTGCTGCTGACCCCCATTCCCGCGATGGTCGATTATCCCAACCATCTCGCCCGCATGTACATTCTGAGCCAGAACGGCGCCCCCGATGCCAATCCGCATTACGAAGTGGCGTGGGCATTCTATCCCAATCTCGGAATGGATCTGCTGGTCCCGCAATTGGCGCGGCTGACGGGCGTCGAGACTGCCACGCGGCTGTTTCTGCTGCTGAGCCAATTGCTGATCGTAGGCGGCGCGCTTCTGCTCGAATGGGTCCGGAAGGGACGGGTCCATCTCGCCGGCTTCGCTGCGCTGGCCTTTCTCTACTGTCTGCCGTTCAGCTGGGGCTTCGTGAATTTCGAGTTCGGGCTGGGCCTCGCACTGTGGGGCATCGCCGTCTATCTGATGCTGGCGGACGGCCCCTGGCCGCTGCGCTTCGCCGCCAATCTGCTCTTCGTCACCGCGCTATATGTGGCGCATTTCTTTTCGCTCGGCATTTACGGCGCGACGCTTGGTGTTTTCGAGCTGTCGCGTATCCGCGGCCGGCAGATGTCGTACCCCGTCGCGGCCGCGCGGCTTGGCGCGCTGGCTCTCCCGGCACTTGCGCTGTTTGCGATCATGCACGTCACGGCAGGCTCGATCGGAAGCGAGGGCACGAGCTGGTTCCCCGGATTCAAGCCGGTCTGGCCGCTCCGCATCATGAACGGCTACAATCTGACGGTCGCGGCCGCGACAGGGCTGGCGCTGATGATCGCGTTGCTGCTCGCCGCACGGCGCGGCGTCCTCAGGCTCGAGCCGGCCGGGATCTGGCTCGCGACCGGCTTTGCGCTGCTCTATCTGGTCATTCCCTCAAAACTGTTCGGGACCTCGTTCGTCGATCTTCGCGTGATTCCGGCTGCGGCTCTGATCCTGCCGGCCTTCTGCTCGCTGTCGCTGCCGAACCGGGCCTGGGGAATGGCTGCGCTCGCTGGGATCAGCGGCATCATACTGCTCAATCTCGCCGTCGTCCTTTCGGTCTGGCTGCCTTACCGCGCCGACTATGCGGCCATCATCGCCTCGTTCCAGAAGATCGATCGCGGCTCGCGCGTTCTCGTCGGAAGCATAGGCGACAATGGCGATCCGCCCTTCGCCGACCTCACCTCCTATCCGATGTATTATGCGCCGACGCTGGCCGTGCACTATGCCAACGCATTCGTGCCCAACCTGTTCACGGAAACGGGCAAGCAACCCGTGCGGCCACGTGAGGCCGTGCGCAATATTGCCATTCCCTATGGAGGTCCGGTGCCGTCGGACCTGCTTGCCGCGATCGCGACGGGCCGGCCGCCGGCAGACGCGCCGCCGTTTGTCCGCACCTGGTACCGGGACTTCGACTTCCTCTATGTGCTGGGATCGCCGGCCGCAAATCCGCTGCCGGATCTGCTGGAGGTGCTGGAGACCTCGGAACGATTTGTCCTCTACAGGATCCGCCGCAAGCCCTAGGCCGAAGCCGCGGCCGCCCGAGAGTGGTTAACCACCATCCCGATCCTCCCTCCCCGCGATGCCCGGGGCCGTAGACACTTAATGGTTGCGGCAAGGCGACCTTAACCACCGGCTCCTAGACTTCCGCCCCTGCAACCCAGCCGGAATCCCTCGCATGGCGGCCAATTCCAGATCGATCCGCTACAGCCTCGTCATCCCCGTGTTCAACGAGGAAGCCGTGCTGCCGGTCCTCCTGCGCCGGCTGGACCAGGTCATGTCCCGGCTCGACGGGCCGGCGGAAGCGATCTTCGTCGACGACGGCAGCCGCGATTCCAGCTCGATCGTGCTGCGGGCGCTCGCCGCGCGCGACGCGCGCTTTCGCTACATCGGTCTGTCGCGAAATTTCGGCCATCAGATCGCCATCACCGCCGGCATGGACGCCGCGCAAGGTGACGCGATCATCGTCATGGATGCCGACCTGCAGGACCCGCCCGAAGTGATCGAGCAATTGATCGCGAAATGGAAGGAAGGCAACGACATCGTCCACGCCCGCCGCCTGTCGCGTGAGGGCGAAAGCCGCTTCAAGCGTGCGACCGCGCATCTGTTCTACCGGCTGCTCGGAAAGATGTCCTCCGTCGGCATCCCCGCCGATGTCGGCGACTTCCGCCTGATCGATCGCAAGGTGCTCGACGCTCTCATGCAGATGCCGGAGCAGGATCGCTTCGTGCGCGGCATGATCGCCTGGCTCGGCTTCCGGCAGGCCGAAGTCGCCTTCCATCGCCTCGAGCGCGCCGCGGGCGAAACCAAATACCCGCTGTTCAAGATGGTGCGCCTCGCGGTGAACGCCGCACTCGGCTTTTCCGACCTGCCCTTGCGGCTTGCGATCTGGTGCGGATTGACGGTCTCCGGCCTGGCGCTGCTCTACGGCGGCTGGGTGGTCCTGTTGTGGCTCGGCAAGGACAGCCATCTCGTGACCGGCTGGTCCTCGACGATCGTCGTCGTGTCGCTGCTGTGTGGCATCAACATGCTGATGACGGGCATCGTGGGGCTCTATGTCGGCCGCATCCATGCCGAGGTGAAGCGCCGCCCGCTCTACGTGGTGCAGACGCGCGTCGGTTTCAGTCGCGACGAGGCGGCGGCGACACCGGCGATCCACGCCGTCAACGAGTGACCCTGCGCATGACCGAACTCTTCGACGGCTACCACGACAACTACCGGGACGTGGTCCAATCCTCGATCGACTTCTCGGGCCTGCCGCATGATTTCTTCATGCGGGCGAAGGCCGATCTGCTGAGCGATCTGATCGCGCAGCGGCTGGGCACGGAAAGGCCCGACATGCTCGACGTCGGCTGCGGCGTCGGCAGCCTTCACCCGCTGCTGCACGGCATGGTGGGCCGCCTGAGCGGCATCGACGTGTCCTCGGCCAGCCTGGCGCAGGCTCGCGCGCACAACCGCGAGGTCGACTACCGCGAGTTCGACGGTCGCACGTTTCCGTTTGCCGATGGCAGCTTCGACCTGGTCACGGCCATCTGCGTGATGCACCATATCGTGCCGGCCGAATGGGCGCAGTTCGTCGCCGAGATGCGCCGGGTGACGCGCCCCGGCGGGCTTGTCTGCGTGATCGAGCACAATCCGTACAACCCGCTGACGCGGCTCGCCGTCGCGCGCTGTGAGTTCGATCGGGATGCCGTCTTGCTCGGTGCCGGCACGACGCGGAAGTTGATGGCTACGGGCGGCCTGCGCGAGATCGGCGCGCGGCATTTCCTGTTGCTCCCCTGGGACAGCAAACCGGCGCGGAGGCTCGAGGGGGCCCTGAGCAGCATGTGGCTCGGCGGCCAATACGCCGCCTTCGGCACCGCTTGAGTTATCTTTGCGGCGTATCTCGCCGCTTGTGCACGACCGCCACATCGTCGCTGTAGACGCGCTGCCACGCGGGCAGCCGGTCGAGCATCGCAACCGCCGGTGTGCGCGGTGAGAGCATCGTCGCGCCGATGTCGTATTCGTCGAGCAGCTTGAGGAGATCTCCGAGGTCGATCAGCGCCAGCGCACGATTGTAGCGGTCGATGAACGGCCCCCCGTACAATTCGCCACGACCGTCGATGAAGGTGGGAATGCCGGCATAGATCAAATAGCCGCCGAACGAATAATCGTTGAGCACGCGCCCCGCTTTGGCGAGGTCGGTTTGGGCGATGGCGGCCGTCGGGGTGATGTTGGGCGCCGGCCGGATGTCGCGCGCCAGGGCCAGTCCGCTGATCGCCGCCAAGGCTGCGACCGCGGCCAGGCTCAAGCCGCGCGAGGAGCCGTCGCTATCGATCCGGCTCGGCCCGCCGAACGTCCGGCCCAGCGGGGCCGCCAGATAGAGCGGCGCCAGCATGGCCAGCAGATCCGCATTGCGGATCTGCGCCAGCGCGAAATGGAGCAGGCCGATCACCACGAGGGCCCGCACCACCGGCAGCGTCACGCCGCGCGACAGTGCGAAGATGCCCCCCAGCAGCAGCAACTCGAAGCCGCCGACATGACTGAAATCCTGCGGCCGCCATTCCCCGATCCAGGCCAGGGCGGAGCCGAGGCCGAGCGTCTTCAGCGGCATTAGCAGCGGTTCCGGCCCGTGCGGCGTCAGGCAGGACGCTGCGAGGGCAAGCGCCGAGAATGGCAGCCAGCGCAGCAGCACGCGCGGCCATTCGCTCCGCTCTTCACGCAGCAGCGCCTCGAGCACCGCCGGGCCGATCAGCCCGAGCGCCAGCACCACGCTGCCGTGCAGATTGGTCCACAGCACCAGGAGCGGCAGCGCCCAATAGGGCGGAGGCCCGCCGCGGTCCATGCAACGAACCAGCGCCGCCGCCCAGGTCACCATCAGCGGCAGCGCGAGGACATGTGGCCGCGCCAGCATGTGCGGCGCCAGCAGGACGAGGGCCGCGATCACCATGAGCAGCGTCAGGGTCGGCGAGAGCTCGCGCAGCAGGAAGAACGTGAACAGGCCGAAGGCGAGCGCGATCGCCGCGGCCGCGATGGCGACGACGCCCGGCCAGCCGGCAAATGCATAGACGGCGGCATAGATGACCTCCGACAGCCATTCGAAAGTGATCCAGGGCGCGCCATGCATCGAAAAGGAGAACGGATCGCTCGTCGGCAGGGTGCCGTGCGCGATGATCCAGCGTCCAACCTCGATGTGAGAATAGCTGTCGGGATCACCGAGCAGTCGCGGCCCGGCGAGCAGCAGCAGAGCGTAGATGCAGAGCCCCACGGCCCAGGGGAGCACTGCACGAGCCGAAAACGGTTGAACCGCGCTGTGGACGACCTGCTCAGTCATGGCGGGCCAAAGTAGGACGCAAGCGTTAAGGTCGTCTTTAATGTTTCGCGCATTTGCCGCGAGGCGAGTCGAGGAGCGCCGCGCCGGGCACCCTGCCTGCGAAACGCCAGCCAACAAAAAACGCGGCGTTTCCGCCGCGTTTTTCAATCTCGTCCGTCGCTCGCGATCACGCCTGCGGCTGCGGCTCCAGGCCGGGATCCGCATCGGGCCGCGGGCGCGGCGACTTGCCGGCCGGGGGCACTGCGGAGGCGCGCGGCGTGGTGGGCTCGAGCACGGACTCGCGGTTCGGCTTCTTGCCCTTGAGCAAGTCGACGATCTCGTCGCCGGAGAGCGTCTCGAACTCGAGCAGGCCCTTGGCCAGCGCTTCGAGATCGGCGTGCTTCTCGGTGAGGATGCGGGTCGCTTCCTTGTAGCCTTCCTCGACCAGACGGCGGATCTCGGAGTCGATCTTCTGCACGGTCGCCTCAGAGGCGTTCTGCGTGCGCGAGACCGACATGCCGAGGAACACCTCGTCCTGGTTCTCGCCGTAGGACACCGTGCCGAGCTCTTCCGACAGACCCCAGCGCGTCACCATCATGCGGGCAAGGCGTGTGGCCTGCTCGATGTCGGAAGCGGCACCCGAGGTCACCTTCTCGCGGCCGAATATCAGCTCTTCGGCGACGCGGCCACCCATCATGATGGCGAGGCGCGAGGTCATCTGCTCCAGAGACATCGACAGCTTGTCGCGCTCGGGGAGCTGCATGACCATGCCGAGCGCACGGCCGCGCGGAATGATGGTCGCTTTGTGGATCGGATCGGTCGCGGGCACGTTGAGGCCGACGATGGCGTGGCCGCCCTCGTGATAGGCCGTCAGCAGCTTCTCTTCCTCTGTCATGACGAGCGACTTGCGCTCGGCGCCCATCATCACCTTGTCCTTGGCCTCTTCGAACTCGGCCTGGGTCACCATCCGCTTGTTGCGGCGGGCGGCGGTCAAGGCGGCTTCGTTGACGAGGTTCATCAGGTCGGCGCCGGAGAAGCCCGGGGTGCCGCGCGCGATGGTCTTGAGGTTGATATCGGGCGCCAGCGGCACCTTGCGGACATGAACCTTGAGGATCTGCTCGCGGCCGACGACGTCGGGATTGGGCACCACGACCTGGCGGTCGAAGCGGCCCGGACGCAGCAGCGCGGGATCGAGCACGTCGGGGCGGTTGGTCGCGGCGATCAGGATCACGCCCTCGTTCGCCTCGAAGCCGTCCATCTCGACCAGCAGCTGGTTCAGCGTCTGCTCGCGCTCGTCATTGCCGCCGCCGAGACCGGCACCGCGATGACGACCGACCGCATCGATTTCGTCGATGAAGATGATGCAGGGCGCGTTCTTCTTGGCCTGCTCGAACATGTCGCGGACGCGGCTCGCGCCGACGCCGACGAACATCTCGACGAAGTCCGAACCCGAAATGGTGAAGAACGGCACGTTGGCTTCGCCCGCGACCGCGCGCGCGATCAGGGTCTTACCGGTGCCGGGAGGGCCGACCAGCAGCACGCCGCGCGGAATGCGGCCGCCGAGGCGCTGGAATTTGCCGGGATCGCGGAGGAATTCGACGATCTCCTGCAGGTCCTGCTTGGCTTCGTCCACGCCGGCGACGTCCTCGAAGGTGACGCGGCCATGCGCTTCGGTCAGCATCTTTGCACGCGACTTGCCGAAGCCCATCGCCTTGCCGGCGCCGCCCTGCATCTGCCGCGACAGGAAGATCCAGACGCCGATCAGCGCGATGAAGGGCAGCCAGGAGACCAGCAGCGAGACGAACCAGGGCACGTTGTCGCCCGGCGGCTTCGCGGTGATCTGGACCTTGCTGTCATAGAGGCGCTTCACCAGCGTCGGATCGTTCGGCGCATAGGTCTGGAAGCTGGAGCCGTTGGTGAAGGTACCGTGGATGTCCGGCCCCTGGATCACGACGTCGCGCACATTGCCGCGGTCAACCTCGCTCAGGAGCTGGGAGAAGGCGATGTCCTGCGAGGAGGCCCGCTGACCCGGATTCTGGAAGAGCGTGAACAACGCCAACAGCAACAAGACAATGATGACCCAGAGGGCGAAGTTGCGCAGATTGGCGTTCATCGATCTTCCTTCGTGGTCGCGCGGATCGCGGCCTGGTCCTTCAGGAGTTACCTTCAGGTGTTACTTGGGCAAGCTAGAGAAAATCCCCAAGGAATCCTCTCGGTTAGACGCATACAATTTAGGTGCCGCCCGGGTCGCTGCCAAGGGAATGAGATGGGACTATTTAGCCCATCTTAGAGCGATTCCCGCTGAAATAATGGCGCCTGGGGCTGGGTTTTTCCGGCCTGGTTAAGGTGTCCTGACGGCACCGGGCCGAAATGGCTGGTGTCATGATCCGCCCTCGTCCCGAGCTTGTCCGCCCTTGCGGCGCCTGGCCGGCGCCGGTGCGATCTGGATACGCCCGCCGGCAAGGCTGATCAAGGCTCCCGCAAGAGTCTGCTTCAAGGCAGGGCGACGACCGGGGCGAGCGCGGAGACTAGCCGCAATGGCCTGATCCAGCACGGACATCAGGGTTTCGACCTTGCCGAGTTCCGCAGGCCCTTCATGCCCGAGCGCGTTGATGGCCCGCAGCAGGAGCCGCAGCCGGACCTCCTCCGGCAGGGCCGCGAAGGCCGAAGCCTCGAAGCTTCGAGCGCCCGCCTGCGACGCATCGCCGCGATCCCGCAAACGGAGGAAGCGCTCGGCGCCGTCGGCCAGCACCTCGACCGCCGCATTGGCCCGCGCCAGCCGCGTCGCGAGCCGTGCCAGATTTCTGCTATCGCCACCCTCGGCCGCGAGAAGCGGCAGCAGCGCGCGCAGCCGTGGCCGGGTGAAGGCGGTGTCGCGGTTGGTGGGGTCGTCGGCAAAGTCGACTTTCGCCCGCCTCAAGGTCGCGATCAGCTGCGCCTTCGCCACGTCGAGCAGCGGACGCGCCAGCATGATCCCGTCGCGCTCGCTGAGCGGAGCCATGGCCGACAGCCCCGCAAGTCCGCTGCCGCGGAACAGGCGCATCAACAGGGTCTCGGCCTGGTCGTCGCGGGTATGGGCGGTCAGCACGTGGCTGGCGCCGACGGCACGCGCGGCCTCTGCGAGCAGGCGGTAGCGGGCTTCGCGTGCGGCGGCCGGCAGCCCCGTCCTCGGCTTGGCGCCGCGCCAGCGCAGGGTCCGGTGCGGCAATCCGAGCTCAGTGGCGAGCCGCTCGACCTCGCGCGCCTCGCGCGCCGCCTCGCGCCGCAGGCCATGATCGATCGTGACGACGGTGAGACGCGGTGCGCGCGCAAGGCTGCGCTGCCAGCGCGCCATCAGCCACATCAGCGCGACCGAGTCCGGCCCGCCGGAGACGGCGAGCACCAAAGCGGGCGCATTCTTCAGGCCGGCGAAGAGTCGGCTCGCCTCGCGTGTCGAGATCGGAGAATTGTCATCGTCTGACATGACGCTGCCCCGCAATCGCCAGCGGATGGCTGCAATGTTTAGCGCAGCTCCATCCGCATTGTCAGGCCCCCGGACGTCAGCACTTCACCCGTTTCTGCTCGCGGTCGACCGCGGCTTTGACGCCGGCGGAGGCGCGCGGATATTTGCGGCCGACCTCGCCGAAGGCGGCGCAGGCGGCTTCCTTTTCCTTCAGCGCGGCGAGCGACTGTCCGAGCCGCAGCAGCGCATCCGGGGCCTTGGCCGATTTCTCGTATTTGGTTGTGACGGCGAGGAAAGCCTCCGCGGAGTCGCGATATTGCTGGCGCTGGAAGTAGCTCTCGCCGAGCCAGTATTGCGCGTCCCCGAGCAGCGGATCGCTCGGATATTTCTGCGTGAAGTTCTTCATGGTCTGCTCGGCGAGCGCATAGTCCTTGCGCTGCATGTAGCCGATGCCGAGGTCGAACTCGTCGCGCGGCGTCGCCGAGGGCGGCAGCGTCGTCAGGGCCGGAGCGCCGGCAGGCGCCGGATAGCCGGATTGGGCCGGCGGATAGCCGGGCTGCGCCGCCGGGGGCGCGGCCTGTTGCTGATAACGGGGGGCGGTGTTGGCGAGATCGAGCGGCTCGCCGGCGCCGCGGCCGCCGGGCGCTCCGGACGGCATCGGCTGCGCGCCGCCGCCGAGCGCGCGCGGCGCACCCGGCGCGTTCGGGTTCTGGTTCGGATCGAAGGCATCGCCGCGGCGGCGCGTGCCGGGGGCGCCCGGCGCCGGCTGCTCCTGAACGATCGGCGCGGGAGACGCTATCTGCGGCTGCTCGTAATTCGGCTGCACGGCCTGCTGCTGCGGCTGCTGGCGATAGCCGGGCGCGACCTGACCTGGTCCGATCTGGGCGGGCGGCATCGCCGCGACGTTGGGCGCCTGTCCGGGCCCGCCTTGCGCGCCGCCCTCGAGCGCCCGCAGCCGCTCCTCAAGCTGGCGATTGCGGTATTGCAGCTCCTCGTTCTGGCCGGTGAGCTGGCGCAGCTGGTTCTCCAGCCGCTCGATCCGCATCTCGGGATCATCATCGGTCTGGGCGAAGACGGGCGTGAACAAGGGGAGCAGCGCGGCGATGGCCACGGTGCCGGTAAAGACCTTAAATCTGGATGACATCTTGCCCTGACGACGAAAGCGAAATGGCCTGCGACGGAACATGTGACGCGCCACACATTGAAGGGGAGTACGCCAAAAATGTGTCTGGTACCACGGGGATTCTGTCACAGAATGCTGAAACGAAACCGGCGCCCGAGAGGGCGCCGGCATAATCGGTCTGTGAAGATGAACGGGGCCTGACCGAACGTCAGGAGCTCGCGTTCAGCACGGTGACGGCGCGACGGTTCTGCGACCAGCAGGAGATGTCGTTACAGACGGCGACCGGCCGCTCCTTGCCGTAGGAGATCGTGCGCATGCGATTCGCATCGATGCCGCGCGAGGCGAGGAACGAGCGGACCGACTGGGCGCGGCGGGCGCCGAGCGCGATGTTGTATTCGCGCGTGCCGCGCTCGTCGGCGTGACCTTCGATGGTGAAGGAGTAGCGCGGATAGGTCTGGAGCCACTGCGCCTGCTTCTCCAGGGTCACGATCGCCTGCGGGGTCAGATCGGTCTGGTCGCTTTCGAAGAACACGCGGTCGCCCACGTTCACCACGAAGTCCTGCTGGCTGCCCGGCGTCGCCGCATTGGCCATCGCATCCGTCGCAGCATTCTTGTTGGCGCAGGCCCCCATCGACAGGGCGACGGCGAGCACCGCGGCCAGCTTCAATCCCTGGAGGATACGCATAGGATGTTTCATTCCGGAGCCTCCACGCTCACGTTCGTCCACTGCTGTCCGGTCTACAGGGGGTTGGTTAAGCGAACGTTCCGTCAACCTTGACGGAACCTTGCCTCGGCCGATCAAATGCCCCCAACCGGCGAAAAGCACCCATCATGGTTAATGGGTTGTAAATGTGGCGCGAGGGTGAAGGCAAGCCGTGGAAGCCGGCAAAACACCGGTTTCGGCCGGAATTTTGGGCCGTGCTCCCGGCAATACCGCCGCCATGGAGCCGGTTGGAAAAGGGATTGGCGCCGGACCTCAGGCTTGCGCCGTACTCGCGACCAGCACCGGGCGGGGCGCCGCGGTGCGGACGCTCCCGCGGTCGAACAGCATCCGCCGCTCGAAGGCGCTCGAACGCATGATCGGAAAGCGCGTCAGGACCCGCTCTCGCAGGCTCCGGAAATCAGACGCCATCAAGGCGACCTTCTTCAACACGTTCGGAAACGAGCGCGGTTCCGTGATCGCCTCGTGCAGGAAGACCCGGCGGTAGAACGCTTGATGTTCCGCCCGGACCTGCGCAAGTCCGGTATCGGCATTGAAATGCTCGCACGCCAGGTAAGCGAGGCGCAGCGTGACGTAGGGCAGCTCGGGGAACCGCCGGGCCTGCTCCGGGTCGGCAACGAAACGCGCCGGATCGACGAAAACCTCACCGCGATCGAGACGCGGGTGAAGCACGTCTCCGAACAACTCGGTCGCATAGGACATGCGCTGGTCCGACGTCAGGATGTGCAGGCGGACGGAGCTGCAGAGTTCGCCATCGACGTGAATTCCGAACGTCCATGCGTTCGGCGCGTCGTCATAGCGGTCGCTGACGCGACGCGACTCCGACGGCAGGATCAATCCGCCCTGCAGATAGGCCCGATAGCGCATCTCATAGAGGCGGTCCTTGTCTTCCGGAGTTTCGATCAGCCGGTAGTCGACCCGATCAAAAATCCCTGCCCCCCGCATGAAAAGCGGAGCGCGCGGCTCGGCCGGGGATTCCATCTGACACTCCACACACGTCAACAACTTCCGCGAGTTCTAAAACATTAACGCCTCCTTAACCGAATTGCAAAGGCTTGAATCGATTACAGTTAACCCCCCGTGCGACTACGGAGACCCTGTAACGAGCTGAAATGACGGGAAATCTCGAGAACCGAAGTCAGGCGAAGGAGCGCGACGAGATCGCAACGACCTGACCGTCGAGCATGCGTCGACCATGCGAGGCATTGAGCAACTGGCGCACCCGCACCGCGGGCACCGGCCGGCTGAACAGATAACCCTGTCCCTCGGTCACCGTCCCGTCGGCGCTGATCAGCTCGAGCTGCTCGTTGGTCTCGATGCCCTCGACCACGACAGCCATGCCGAGGTCGGCCGACAGTCTCGCCACGCCGCGCAACAGCATCAGCGGCCGGTCCGTGTCGATGCCTTCCAGGAAGGAGCGGTCGATCTTCACCTTATGCATCGGGAAATTGTGCAGATAGCTGAGGCTGGAATAGCCGGTGCCGAAATCGTCGAGCGAGATGCGTACGCCGAGCGCGTGCAATTGCGACAGGATGTCGTGGGTGAGCTGGGTGTTGCGCAGCAGCGAGGACTCGGTGATCTCGATCTCCAGCCGATGCGCCGGCAGACCCGACACTTCGAGTGCGTAACGGATCTCGCTCAACACGTCGCGCTGGTGGAATTGCTGCGGCGAGAAGTTGACGGCGACGCTGACGTTCTCCGGCCACTTCATGCATTCCATGCAGGCGCGGCGCAGGATCCAGCGGCCGAGATCGACGATCAGGCCCATGTCCTCGGCGACCGGGATGATGTCGACCGGCGAGACCGTGCCGCGCACCGGATGATTCCAGCGCAGCAGCGCCTCGCAGGTGGTGATCTTGCCGGACTTCAGGTTGACCAGCGGCTGGTAGAACAGCTCGAATTCCTCGTTGGCGAGCGCCTTGCGCAGGTCCAGCTCGAGGATGCGGCGCGCCTCGACGGTCGCCGCCATCTCGTCGCGGAAGAAGCAGAAGGTGCCGCGGCCGTCCGCCTTGGCGCGATACAGCGCCATGTCGGCGTTCTTGAGCAGCGTGTCGGCGCTGGCGCCCTCCGGCGAGGTCAGCGCGATGCCGACGCTGGCGCCGATCTCGACCAGGTGATTGTCGATGCGGTAGCGCTCGCTCAGCCGTTCGACGATGCGGCGGGCAAGCGCGGCGGCGTCCTCGGGCGAAGAGATGTTCTGCTGGAACACGACGAACTCGTCGCCGCCGAAGCGGGCGACGAAATCCTCGGGGCGCAGCATCTCGCGCAGACGGTTCGCGACGGCGCACAGCAGCTGGTCGCCGCAGGGATGACCGAGCGTGTCGTTGACCTGCTTGAACTGGTCGAGGTCGACGAACAACAGCGCCGAAAGCCGCTCGGAATGATGCGAAGCTGCCAGCAGCCGTTCGATCTCGTCGCGGAAGCTGACGCGGTTGGGCAGCGCCGTGAGTTCGTCATAGCGGGCGAGATGGCTGATCTTCGCCTCGGCACTCTTGCGTTCGGTAATGTCCTCCAGCAGGACGACTGCACCTCCGTCCGACATCGGCTGAATGGTCCATGACAGCGTACGCCCGCGTGCGGAGTCCGGGTCCGGGGTCACGATCTCCTTGTTCCGGAGCTCGCGAATGCCCTGCAGGATCAGGTCCCCATTCTCCTTCGAGAGAGTCCCGGCCTCGACGCAAGCCGCGATGATCTCCGGCGCGCTGGCGCCATCCTGCACGAAATCGCTCGGCAGGTTCATCATCGCGCCGAAACGATGGTTCACGACGGCGAGCCGACCGTCGACGTGGAACATGCACAGGCCGTGCGGCATGTTGTTCAGCGCGGTGTCGAATTGGCCGGCGAGCGCTGCTTCGCGCTCGCGCGCGACCAGCGCGCGCATGAATATCCTGTGCAAATTGGCCGAGATTCCCATCAGTGAGAACAGGAAGGCAGCGCTGACCACCGACATCGCCACGTAGAACGGCGTTCCCCGCAGCGCCAGGGCGATCACGATCGGGACGAAGACGAGGCTGACCTGCAGCTGGAATATCCATTGGCGGCCATAGGCCCTGCCCGCGCCGCCCGCCGCGATGCCGGTCGTAACCGACAGGGCGATCATATGGGCAACGGCGTCGTCGCTGGCCAACAGGGTGGTCGAGCACCACGTCCCGATCGCTGCCGCCTGGATCATCGCGCCGATCTGATAGCGCTTCTGCCAGCGCGCCGCTTCCGCGGCCGTCAACGTCGCCTTGCGCTTCTGATACAGATGTAGATCGAACGCGCGGATGACGCCGGCGAGGGCCAGAAGCCCGACGCAGGCCCAGATCAAAGGCTCCGCGGTCTTCAAGGCCGTCAGCGCCGCCCCGATCGAGACGAACACCAGCCCAGCCAGCAGCGGTCGGGGAGCTTCGAACAAGGAATCGATCAACGCCGCCGAAATCGTCGGCGAGGCCTGTCCAGGTGCTCCGCTTTGGCTTGCGAACTGCATTGGTGTTTGTACGCGCGTCCTGTTTGGCGCGTACTTTTACCCAGCCCAGATGAAGCCTTTCTGAGGGAACATCGTTAAAGTCGAGTTGTTTTTCGGTATCGACGAACCGATTTCTGCTTAAATATCAAGCAGCTAGGCAAGGCTTGCCGAGCGCAAGGTGAAGAAAGGATTGCTTTCCTCACCGAATGCGAAAAAATCCGCGCGCCTTTTCGAAAACATCGCGCGTTTCCAACGCGCGGATCTATTGGCCCGCCGTCGAGGACAACAGCGGCGACCATGCCGGGTCGGAGGCGAAGCCCGGCGTCGGCACCTTGAGCTCGTTGCGACCGGAGATGTCGACGCTGTAGAGCGACGGTCCGCCATTGCCGCCGGGATCGCGGAAGAACATCAGCACGCGGCCGTTCGGCGAGAAGGTCGGGCCTTCGTTGTGGAAGCCGGAGGTGAGCAGCCGCTCGCCGGAGCCGTCAGGCTTCATGACGCCGATCGAGAACTGCCCGCCGCCCTGCCGGGTGAAGGCGATGTAATCGCCCTTCGGCGACCACACCGGCGTCGAATAGCTGGCGTTGGTGTCGTCCTTGGAGAACGAGATGCGCTGCGCCTGTCCGCCGCCCGCCGCCATCACATAGATCTGCGACCGGCCGCCGCGATCGGACTCGAAGCAGATGCGGGTGCCGTCGGGCGAATAGGACGGCGAGGTATCGATCGCCGGCGTGTCGGTGAGACGCGTGGTCGAGCGCGAGCGCAGATCCATCACGAACAGGTTGGAATTGCCGCCCTGCTGCAGGCTCATGATGACGCGCTGGCCGTCCGGCGAGAAGCGCGGCGCGAAGGTCATGCCCGGGAAGTTGCCGACGATCTCGCGCTGGCCGGTCTCGATGTTGAACAGATAGACCTTCGGATCGCCCTGGCCGAACTCCATATAGGTGATCTCTTGCGAGTTCGGCGAGAAGCGCGGCGTCAGCACGAGGTCGGCGCCGCGGGTCAGATAGCGCACATTGGCGCCGTCCTGGTCCATCATCGCGAGCCGCTTGACGCGTCGCTCCTTCGGCCCGCTCTCGTCCACGAACACCACGCGGCTGTCGAAATAGCCCTTCTCGCCGGTCATCCGCTCGTAGATCTGGTCGGAGATAATGTGGGCGATGCGGCGCCAATATTCCGGCGAGGTGAAATATTGCTGGCCGGCGAGCTGCTGGCCGGAGACCACGTCCCACAGGCGGAATTCGGCCTTCAGCCGGCCGTCGGGCTGGCGCGTCATGCGGCCTGTGACGAGGGCCTGCGCGTTGAGCGTCTTCCAGTTCTGGAATTGCGGCGCGACGTCCATGTTGTTGATGCGCTCGATGAAGGCGGCCTGGTCGATCGGCGCGAACAGGCCCGAGCGCTTCAGATTGTTGGTGATGACCTGCGTGACGCCGTTGCCGACGTCGCCGTCCGACGGCGAGCCCGGCAGGAAGTTGGTGATCGCGATCGGGATCGGCTGGAATTCGGTCGGGTCGATACGAATTCGGCCCTGCGCGAAGGCCTGCCCGCTCCCGAGCATCGCGAGCGTCGATCCGGTCAGGGTCATGAAGCGGCGGCGGTTCATCGATCGGACGTCATTCATTGCAAAATTCTTTTGTTCGGATGTCACAACATATCTTTCAGGCCGAAAGTCATGGGAATGAGCTTCCAGCTCTCGTACTGCTGCTTCGGCATGAACGAGTAGACCTGACACTGCACGATGGCGCGCTTGGCGCTCTCCGCCACCGCCTGGGCGATCGACCGCGACGGTCCCCTCACCGCGACCACGATGGGTTCGGACGCCAGCGATCCGTCGATCTTCATGGGAATGTCGATGTCGGCTTCGTACTGGTCGGCATCCTGTCCGTTATAGGTCGGCGTGAAGCAGCGCTTGACCGCGCCCTGGAACGCACCGCGCCAGGTCGCAATGTTGTTGGCAGCAGTCCCGGTCGCCGCGCCCAGCGACGCCGACGCATTCAGCGCCGAGCCGGTCTGCTCGTGCCGGGTCGCGGCGCGCTTGTCGAGGTCGCGCTGGATCTGCGCGGGATCGAAGCTGCGCTCCTTCGGCTTGGGCTGCTGCTGCGGCTGCACCGCCGCGACCTTCTGCTCCACGGGCTTGGGCGGCGGCTTCTTCGTCTCCAGCTTCTTCTGCAACTCGGCGATAGGATCTTCCTTGGCCGGATCAGGCTTCTTCTCCTGCGGCTTCGGCTCTTCCTTCGGCTTCGCCTCGGCGACGGGCTTCGGCGGCTCGGGCTTCTTCTCGACCGGCTTCTCGACCGGTTTCGGCGGCGGGTCCGGCTGCGAATTGGTCTTGATCAGCTCTTTCTTCTCGGTGACCTTGCCGACGGCGTCTTCCTCCGGCTTCGCTTCCGCGATCTTCTCGACCTTCGGCTTGAGCTCTTCCTTCTTGCCGGTCTTCTGACCCGCCATCATCTTGGCGAGCTGATCGGTGGAGATGATGTCGATCGGAAGCGACTCTTCCGGCGCGATGTAGGCCTTGCTGCTGAAGGTGACGAGCCCCCATCCCAGCACGAGGACGTGGAGGGCAATCGACGCAACGAGTGTCTTGTCGACGTTCACCTTCACTGCCTTAAGACCCCTGATCCGCTTCCGTGACGAGGGCGAGCTTCTTGAACCCGGCGCCGGACAACTGGCCCATCACCTTGGCCACCGTGCCGTAATCCGCCTTCTTGTCAGCGCGCAGATAGATGCGCTCCTCCAGCCCGCCGCGCGCATCGGTGATCGCCTTCAGCTTCGGGATGAGCTCATTCAGTGCGATCTCGGTGTCGTTGATGAACACCTTGCCCTTGATGTCGACCGACATCTGGATCGGCTTCTGGTCGTTGTTCTCGAGGCTCTTGGCCTGGGTCTGCGGCAGGTCGAGCGGCACGCCGACCGTCAGCATCGGCGCCGACACCATGAAGATGATGAGCAGCACCAGCATCACGTCCACCATCGGCGTGACGTTGATCTCGGCCACGACGGGCTTGCGCCGGCCGCGGCGACCGCCGCCTCCGGACGAACTCGCAACGTTCATGCCCATGGTCTGGTGCCCAAGTTGCCCTTCACACTATACACCCCGCGGTCAGCCCCGCTCGTCGATCTGACGCGACAGGATGGCGGAAAATTCATCGGCGAAGCCTTCCAGCCGCTGAGCCTGCCGGTTCACCTCGGACGTGAACTTATTGTAGAAGATAGTGGCAGGAATGGCGGCGATAAGGCCGACCGCGGTCGCAAACAGCGCCTCCGCGATACCCGGCGCGACCACTGCCAAAGAGGTATTTTTCGACGCCGCGATCGACTGGAAGCTCGACATGATGCCCCAGACCGTGCCGAACAGGCCGACGAAGGGGCCTGCGGAGCCGACGGTCGCGAGCACCAGCAGGCGGCGCTCCAGCCGTTCGACCTCGCGCGCGATCGAGACGTTCATGACCTTGTCGATGCGCATCTGCAAACCCGCGACCGAGCGGGCATGGCTCTCGAACGACCGCTTCCACTCGCGCATCGCCGCCACGAAGCAGGCCGCCATCGAATGCGTCGGCTTGGCCGAAAGGGTGCGATAGAGCTCCTCGATCGATTCGCCGGACCAGAACGCCTGCTCGAAACGGTCCATCGAGCGGCGGGTGCGGGCAAACAGGAAGATCTTGTCGATCGCGATGGCCCAGACCCAGACCGAGCAGGACAGAAGTCCCAGCATCACCGCTTTCACGATCCAGTGAGCCTGCCAGAACAGCGCGATCAGCGACACGTCCGCGGAAGCGGCAACCGGAAGGGCTGACTGAGCCACGTCGGCCGGATTCATAAGCAGTATCCTCTCAAGGCGATCGTTTACCCGATGTGCCGGCCAGCAAATGGCTACCGGTTCCCCAATGGCCGCGCTAGCACCGGCGCGGCCGGCAAGCCCGCTCAAAGCCTTTGTCTTTTGGGGTGCAGGGGCTCGTCCAAAGCCGGCCGTCTGCATTCCCTGCCAAGATGTCAAAACTATGGGCCTTTGGCCCCGGGCTTTGACGGTCCCTGGCTTCGGGCTTTGGGCGCGATTGTCCGTCCTTACCAGAGCCCGCCGTTGGTTAATGCGGGGTTACCAGAGGTGAATTTGGCTGCGGGAAAGGTAGGCAGCGCAGGCGGTTGGGGGTGTTTGGAGGGCGGGGTACCGGAGTTCCAGGGCGTCCCGATCGCATTGGCCTGGAAACCACGCCCCACCCGGAAAAATCATCCCCAAAATCACGTTCCGCGAAGTCTCGCCGTGATCATCCCCCCAAAAGGCGACCGCCGCCATGGCGCCTCAGGCCGCCGAGGCGGGCTCGGGGCAGTTGGTCAGTCGCGCAGGATTTCCAACTGCGGTGCAGCCATTGGGGACGTCGGCGATCACGACCGTGTCGGCGCCGATCCTGGCGAAATCGCCGATCCGGATATCGCCCAGAATAGTCGCCCCGGCGCCGATGAAGACGCCGCTGCCGATGCGCGGTGAGCGCGTCGGCAGCTCATTGCCGCGGCCGATGCTGACATTCTGAAGGATGGTGACCTCGTCGCCGATCCCCACATTGGCGCCGATCACGATGCCCGTGGCGTGGTCGAGATAGACTGACGAGCCGATGCTGGCCGCCGGATGGATGCTGACCTGCAGGACGTTCGACGCCTCGTTCTGAAACAACAGCGCGGCATCGCGCTGGTCATGATGCCAGAGCCAGTTCGAGACGCGCCAGGCCTGCAGCGCGACATAGCCCTTGAAATGCAGCAGAGGCGCCAACAGGCCGGCGATGGCGGGATCGCTGCGCACGATGGCCTGCAAGTCGCGGCCAGCCGCTTCAATCAATTCCGGCGCATCGCGAAAGGCATCGCGGGAAAAGCCCGTGAAGCGCGCCTGTTCGGCGGCGGTGCCGCCAAGCCTGCGCCCGATGAGATCGGCCAACGCCGCCGCAAGGCCGTCATGGGCGAGAACGGCCTCGGCAAGCGACCTGCCGAAGATTGGATCGGATGCGACTGCACGTTGCGCCTCGTCGCGTATGTTCTGCCAGAGGCGATCGTTCGTCGCGGTCACGGCTGCCGTCATCGCCGCCTTCCATGCTGTGGAGTTTCCTTCACCGCGCGACTATAGGCCACGGGGTGGCCCGCGCGCCACGCATCATGCCGCAGCCCCCCGTGAGGCTACGAGCTTGCGTGCCGGGTATCCGCAACCATATATAACCCCGATAGTCCCGCAAGTTTTCGGCCGACGCTGCTTTGGCCGGGATGTCCATGCAAGGCAGCTCGTTCAAGCCCCCGCGGTGGTCCGCCATCCGCGGGTTTTTCGTACCCGGCCGCTCTCAGCGTCGCGGAGACGAAATCCCGGATTCCGCTACTCGAGGTTACGCCAAGACATGTTGCCCAACGCGCGCACCGACGACCGCCACGACGACGTCATGTATCCCTCCGCCATACCGTTCGTGCTGGTCCATCTCGGCTGCTTTGCGGCGATCTGGTCGGGTGTCACCTGGCAGGCCGTTGCCATCTGCATCTCGCTGTACGTCGTGCGAATGTTCGGCATCGGTGCCGGCTACCACCGCTATTTCTCGCATCGGGCGTTTGCCACCGGCCGCGTGTTTCAATTCATCCTGGCCTGTCTTGCGCAAAGCACCGCGCAGAAGAGCGTGTTGTGGTGGGCGGCCAAGCATCGGCATCACCATCTGCATTCCGACACCGAGCTGGACGTGCATTCGCCGCGTCAGCGCGGCTTCCTGTACAGCCATCTCGGCTGGATCTTCTACCGCGAGCACGACGCGACCGACCTCGTGAAGGTCGGCGACCTCACGGTCTATCCCGAGCTGATGTGGCTGCACCGGCTGGAGCTGCTGCCGGCCTTCGTGCTTGCAGCGCTCTGCTTCCTGGTGGCGGGATGGCCGGGTCTGATCGTCGGCTTCCTGTGGAGCACGGTGCTGGTCTATCACGCGACCTTCTGCATCAACTCCCTCGCCCATGTGCATGGACGCAAGCGCTACGTGACGGGCGACGATTCCCGCAACAATTGGCTGCTGGCGTTGCTCACCTTGGGCGAGGGCTGGCACAACAATCACCACGCCTATCAGAGCAGCGTGCGACAGGGCTTCTACTGGTGGGAGATCGACGTCACCTATTACGTGCTGAAAGCGTTGTCCTGGTTCGGCATCGTCTGGAACATGAAGGCGCCGCCCGAACAGGTGCTGCGCAACGAGCAGCCGCTCGGCGCCCGCGTCATCAACCGGGCAGCCCGCGAGCTTGCCGGGCGGTTCGATGCCCACGCCCTGGCACAGGCGATCTCGTCGGCGCTGCACCGGGCCGATCCGACCCAGCTGCAATTGCCGACGCTGCACGACATTCTCAATCGCGCGCATGAGGGCGTCGACGCACTGACCCATCTGCATCTGCCGAAGATACCGACCCGCGACGAATTTCTCGCCGAAGCCAAGGCGATCTTCGCGCGAACGCGATCCCTCAACGAGATCGTGGACCACGCCTATGAACACTTCCTGGCTTCGGTTCGCGCGCAGCTCGTGACGGTGCGCTGAACCGTTTCTCGTCGAAGCAGATCGGTGCCGGTCATGCCACTGGGCGCGTGCGTTGCACGCGCCGGCAACTGAAAGCACCGCGCCGATCCCAAGGCGCGATGAGATCTGGATGAATCATCATCGCGCTTTCGGTTGTTGTTCGCGCATGATCGCTCCGGAAAACCGCGTCGCACTTTTCCGGATCATGCTTCAGAGTTCGACCTTCAACCGCTTCGCCGTTTGAGGCCCGACCTGGCCGTCGACGACGAGTCCTTTGGTCGCCTGAAAAGCCGCAACCGCCGCGACCGTCAGTTCGTTGTATTCACCGTTGATCGGCCCCGGATTAAACCCCAGCTCCTTCAAGGCGCGCTGAATATCGCGCACCACGGACGCCTTCATGCCCGGGCGCCCGAGCGCATAGAGCTGGGTCGGCTCGGCCACATCGAGATCTTCACCCGCCTCCCCGTAAGTGAAGTTTGGAATCAGGACGCCCGTATCCCAGTTCCGGCCCGTTACTTTGCCGCGACGAACGCCATAGGCCGTGCCCATCGCCTCCACGGTGCCGCCCTTGCCGTCGCACACGACGATGTGCCCCATCATGCCTGGCCCGGGCGGGTAGCGAAGCAGAATGCCTCCGACCGTTGCCGCGGCCTGCTTCCACGGAATGCGCTTTCCGAGCTTCTGTGAATCGCTCTTCCAGGCGCCGGTATAAGCCTCGACCGTTGCAGGATCGCCGTTGTCGTCAACGCAGCCGTATAGTTTTTCGCCGACCTGATACACCAGCCAGGACATGAACTCCGCACAGTCCCATGGACCGTGCCAGTTCTTGTTGTTCTTGGGAACGCAGACGTTGACGTATTTCTCGCCAATGCGGGTCTCGGCCAGCTTCAGCATCTTTTCGCCGTCGGTCATGCTCATTTCCTTTGCGTGATGAAACTCGCTAGAATTCGGCCCTCAATCTCCAGACATCCATCTGCGAAGCTCCGACGGAATGCGCGATCATTGTTGAGATATTGATCGACCTCATCGGGTTGGTTGCGCTGTGATTGCCGACGCCGAAAATCTCGAGAAGGCGCGCTGCGGTCTTGTATCTGAGGCTCTTGAACAGGACCGTACCGCGACCCGTCTCGTACAGGGCTTAGGCGACGAAGTGCGCCATTCAGTCAAATATCATCGCATGAAACGGCCCGAGACTACGCACGGCACCCTGTGGTTGCAAGAGGAGATTGGATTTCGGAGTAGGTCGCATCGCCGCACAGAGGCGACATCCGAGGCGACGTCCAGCCATCGACGACCGGTTGCAGACGCGATCAATTGCACTTCCGCGCGCGGACACTCGAAGCGGATCCCCAAAAACCAAACCGCCCGCCTGCGGGTTGCGCAGACGGGCGGCTCGGGGCCATCAGGATTTTGGGGGCATGCGCCTGAAGGCTTTGAGAGGCATCAGGCTCGAAGGTCAGCCCTGCTGCTGATCGGTCGGCGGCGGGGTCGGACGCGTCTTGTGCTGCGCCATGAACTGGTCGAACTCTTCCTTGTCCTTGGCGTGACGCAGACGGTCGAGGAAGTTCTTGAACTCGACCTGCTCCTCCTCGAGCCGCTGCAGCGTTTCAGAGCGGTACTCGTCGAAGGCGCGGTTGCCGGAGGACGGCGGGCCGAAGCCAAAGCCGAAGCCGCGGCGCTCCATTCGACCGCGCATGCGGTCCATCTTGTACTGCATCCGCTCCATCTTGTTCTGCCAGCGATCCTGGTGGCTCCAGCACGACATTCTTCTGCTCCCGAGTGTGAAAAAGAGAAGGGCAAGTCCGATCGGCCACCAGATGATGAAGCCGAGAATGGTCACGGCGATCCAGCCGGGATGCCAGGGCGTATCGAGCATGCGGGGACGCTCGTACTGCTGGTATTGGTCCGAAGGGCCGCGCCAGCGATTGACGTCAGCGGTGTAGGCCATTTCCCATCTCCATCACGGCACCAGCGCCGTTGTGAATGTAAATAACATTTACATAGCTAGACGATCCCGCGATTTTGTCAAGCTGGCCGCCAGACACGCCCGCGTGATTATTTGCGCAATCTTATTTCGGCTTGCCCCAGGGGCCGCCCGGCGGCACGCCCGAACCGGAGGACGCCTCCGGTGGCACAGGCGGCGGCTCGGCGCCTTTCGCCGGCGGACGGCGGTCCGTCGGGAAACCGAGACCGCGCAGATAGATCAGCACCTCCGCCTCGAGCAGCTCATCCGGCGACATCGGCAGCTTTCGCCGCGCGGCATCGCCACGCGAGAACAGCGAGGCCACGCCGTGCGCCATCGACCAGATGTGCAGCGCCATCATCATCGCCGGCGGACGCGGCGTGCCAGGCGGCGACAGTGCCGCAAGCCGCTCGGCGGCGGCGCGAATGATGTTGAAAGCGCGCTCGCTCGCGGCCTGCAGCGCCGGATTGGCGTCGACCGGCACGCCGGATTCGAACATCGCGTTGTAGAAGGCGGGCTCCTCGCGGGCGAAGGCGAGATAGGCCTTGCCGACACGCTCGAACGCAGTGACCGTGTCGGGGCGCCCGTCGTCCCAGGCCGCAGTCAGGCGTGCCTCGAACTGCTCGAAGCCGCGCTGCGCAATCGAGGACAGCAGTTCGTCGCGGTCGCGGAAGTGCCGGTAAGGCGCCGCCGCGCTGACGCCGGCCATGCGTGCCGCATCGGCGAAGGTAAAGCCGGCCGCGCCCTTCTCGGCGATCAGCCCGAGAGCGGCCTGCAGAAGTGCTTCCTTCAGATTGCCGTGATGATAGCCGCGCTCGGCGCGGCGCTGCTCCTTGCGCCAGCTCATGTGAACGATCTTTACATGAGCCGGCGGCGAAGGTCACTAGCCGGAATCGGGCGTGATTAACCCCATATTCTCCGCGGTCATTCCGAGGCGGCTCATCAAACCGCCGCCCGGAAGGACGATCACTTACATCTGTGGAATCGGCAGCACGGGCATGACCTCGATCGCTTCGCCCGGGAAGATCGCAAAATGCGGATGGTTCTCGAACAGCTTTGCCGCCGCCTCCTGCGAGGCGGCCCGCACCACCGTGAAGCCGGTCAGGGCATTGCTGATCTCGGTGATGCCGCTTCCGTCGATCCTGCGGGTCTTGCCGAGCGGGCCGCCCAGCTCGACGATGACATCCCGGTGCTTCTCGACCCAGCCGTGCCAGGCGGCCATGCCCTCCCGCTCCCTTACCTTCCGTTCGGCCTCTGGCATCGCATGCCAGGCCTTCATCTTTTCGCCGCTCGTGCTGCCAAGATAGACGGCGAGGAATTTGTGCTCGGTGCTCATCGGTTCTCTCCTTTGGTGATACGTAGACGGCCGCGAGCTCATCGCGGTCATTCTGGCTAGAGCGTTTTCGAGCGAAGTGGACACCGGTTCGCGTGAAGAAAACGCGTCAAAACAAGAATCTAGAGCTTCGGTTCTGATTC
>NZ_LFJB01000032.1:0-62930 GCF_006658625.1 Bradyrhizobium sp. UNPF46 | reverse complement strand
GAATCAGAACCGAAGCTCTAGATTCTTGTTTTGACGCGTTTTCTTCACGCGAACCGGTGTCCACTTCGCTCGAAAACGCTCTAAGCGCCCAGCGCGTCTCTGCTGAATATTGGCCGGTGGGGCCGACTGGATGGTCACGGGCGAGCGGTTGAAGCCGAGGCTGCCTCTCCAAAGGACACGAGCCGCAGCCGCTCCTCATCCCACAAGGTCAGACGCACGGTCCGCAAGCTCTGCAGCAGCGTGATCCGGCCGCGGCCGGCGAGTTGCGGATGATCCCGCAACACGTCGGGCAAGCGGTAGCAGGGAATTCGACTGCACAAATGATGGATGTGGTGGACGCCGATATTGGCCGTGAACCATCGCAAGACAGCCGGCAATTGGTAGTGAGAGCTGCCGTACAGCGCGGCGTCGTGAAAATTCCAGGTCTCATCGTGGGACCAGTAGGTGTGCTCGAACTGGTGCTGGACGTAGAACAGCCAGACACCGATCGACGCCGCCAGAACGACGATCGGCAGGTGCACCAGCAGGAACGGCCCATAGCCGACCAGCCGGACCATCGCGGCGACCAGAACGCCGATCGCCACGTTGGTGCCCATTGTACTCAGCCAGGGCTTCCAGCCGCTCCGCATGATTCCGATCGGCAATCGATGCTTTAGGATGAACAGATATGTGGGTCCTACGCCAAACATCACGATGGGATGCCGATACAAGCGATATAGTGTCCGACGCCATCGCGACTGCCCGCGAAACTCGCGCACGGTCAACGTATCGATGTCGCCCAGGCCTCTGTGATCGAGATTGCCGGAGTTCGCATGATGGCGGGCATGATTATGCCGCCAGTAATCGTATGGCGTCAGTGTCATCACGCCGATGGCTCGGCCGACCCAATCGTTCGCGACGCGGCCGCGGAAGAACGAGCCGTGCCCGCAATCGTGCTGGATCATGAACAGCCGAACCAGCAAGCCTGCCGCAGGCACCTCGAGCAGCAGAGAAAACCAATAGCCGTGGTCGAGAGCGACCCAGATCAGAGCCCAGATGACGCAGAGCGGCACCGCCGTGATCACCAGTTCGAGAACACCGCGCGCACTATCTGGCTCGCGATAGCGGGCGAGCAACTGCGCCGTTGCGCGGATCTCCGGCGTTCCTTGAGTCATCTCTGGTCTGCTCCCGAACATGCCCGCCGAAGAGGTACTGCTGTCGTCCACGGACACGTCCGGCGGCAGTTATCAGGTCGTGCCCCGCACAGGCTCATATTGATCCGTGCGAGGATGTTCTGCTGAGCATTTGCTCACGCCGGAGCCGGCGTTGCCGCCGAGTTTGCCTGCCCCCATGACACACCGCGACTGAGTTGGGAAGGGCTGGGTCGAACGCTATCGAGGGCCGGCCGGCGATTTTCCGGCAATGTGAGCAATATTGAACAGAGGCTGACAGGCGAGCGCGGCATGCTCACCGCGACGCAGCCGGCGAATCGGCTGTCTTTGCGGCGGCTTCGGCTCCAGCATAAACCGCCATTTGGGCAGGACCTTCATATGTCCGAGATCTATGCTCGTCCAGAACCGACGCTGATTCCGATACCCCGGCCACTCTGCCCGGCCTGTCAGAGCCGCATGCTGCTGGTCCACGTCGGGGCAAGTTGCGACGGTCCCAATCTGCGGATCTTCGAATGCTCCAATTGCGGGAACGTCCACGAGATAACAGTGGACGATCCGAAGGGATCGGCCAAATAACAACGAAGGATAACGCCCGAGGAAGCGGCCCCAGCCCGGGGGTTACGAACCGAGGCCGCCATTCATCGGCTATGATGAGTGGGCACCATATCCGGTCGCCCTCACCAAGTCACCCCGGCGGGGTTCGTTCCCGTGGGCGCCTCACGATCAAGTGCGGACCAATCCTTCAAAGCTGAGCAATTCTGCTCTGCAACAGACTGAGCCAGTCGATAGACTCTCGCTGTCTATCGGCCGCTTCCGGCCGGAGCGACAGGCCGGATCGACAAATGGCGCGGCTGACGCCTCTGAAGGTCCGTCCAGGAGATATCAGCTTGACCATCAGGACAACGCGGACCACCGTTTCATTCACCAATCCCTTCATTCTTCAGGGACTGGAGGGCATTCAGCCTGCCGGCGAATATGTCGTCGTCACTGACGATGAGCAGATCGACGGGCTGTCGAGGATCGCCTATCGGCGCGTGGCCACCCTGTTTCAGACGCCTGCGATGTCTGCCTCGCAACTGCTGATCCAGTCCTTCTCGATCAGCCCAACGGAACTGGATGCCGCGCTCATGAAGGACCGGCATCAGACGGTCGTGCGGCATTGAGCGCAGATAACCGTATGGCACGACGCCCGATCCCCCCGCCACAACGGCCTGGTCCGGATCACCCGCGGGCCCGAGGGCGGAAGCAGGATTTACCTGATGCGCCCGGCACCAGCCCTGTTAAGCTGAGGGTGCCTCCATCGGGTCTCCACCACGTCATGCCAAAAGCGGCGAAAAGTGCGTTCGATCCCAAACTCTTCCTCGCCAAGGTCGGCGACGGCAAGGCCATATTGAAATTCGACAAGAACCAAGTCGTGTTTTCGCAGGGCGATGCCGCTGATGCCGTTTTCTACATCCAGAAGGGAAGGATCAAGGTCACCGTCGTCTCAGAGCAGGGCAAGGAAGCCGTGGTCGGGATCATGGAGCCCGGACAGTTCTTCGGAGAAGGCTGCCTGAACGGCCATCCCTTGCGGATTTCGACAACGGTGGCGATGGAACAATGCGTGGTCACATCCATCGCGAAACCTGCGATGCTTGCGACACTCAAGAGCGAACCGAAGTTCTCCGAGTTGTTCATGGAGTATCTGCTCAGCCGAAACAGTCGCATCGAAGAAGACCTGATCGACCAATTGTTCAATTCGAGCGAAAAGCGGCTGGCGCGGCTTCTCCTGCTGCTGGCAAACTTCGGCAAGGACGGCGCGCCCCAACCCATTACGGCGCAGGTCAGCCAGGAGACGCTCGCCGAGATGATCGGGACGACCCGGTCCCGCGTCAGCTTCTTCATGAACAAGTTTCGCAAGCTCGGCTTCATCACCTACAACGGCAAGATCGAGGTTCACAGTTCCCTCCTGACCGCGGTCTTGTATGACAAGCCTGAGATCGTGAGGGACGACTGAGACGGCCAGGCAGAGATGCCTCGGGCCGTCTCCTGCAACGACGTGAAAGCTCCCCATGAAAAAGCCGACCAACCAACTCGACGAGATCGAGCCGAGAACCATTCAAAGGGCTGACATAGCACCAGCCGATGGCTTCTCGCTCGTGGTCGATGGCCACTTCAAGACCCATTACGGCAGCGAAACGGCTGCCCGAGAAGCCGGCGCCGAACTGCTCGGCAGGTTTCCGATGTTGCAAATCCTGATCTACGACGCAGCGAGCCGGACGCGGTCGCCGCTGCAATAGATTTTGGAGGCGACAAGGCTCGCATCGCGCGTCGTTGCGAGCCCGCGCAAAGTATTCGTGAAGCTCAGGGAATGCGCGATCATCCTCTCTTGGGACGATTCTCGGGACGATCGGACGGGCTGTCGGAGATGATGCGGCGCAGACGTATGGCTTCCCTGAAGCTGTCAGATGTTTGCCTTTGCGGCACGGGATGACTCTCGGGTTCGTCGGGTTCCGGCGCCCCCTGGACAGAGAGCAGTTCTTCGCTGTCGCGATCAAGACGCTTGTCAGAACCTGACGCGTCGAGCGTATGGCCGACCAACTCGCCCGAGAGACGATAAATATTGTTACCCCTGAGATCGTAGACCTTCTTGCCCGCGAGGTCGAAGATCGACGTGCCCCTCAGCACGCCGGCGCGAATCCCCCTGTTGTTGAGTATGTATCCGCTCACGACTCACCTTCCATCGACGGCCCCTTTGGTGGCGCGCGCCGCCGATCGCCTATCGGATCGCAACCTCGACTTTCGCCTCTTCCTCGGCGAGACGCTTCAGGAGCCATTGCCGTCGGCCGTCGTCTTTGACCAGATCGATCTGCCTCCTGAAGATCTTCAGGTTTTCGCGGCGGATGAATTCTTCCAGACCCTCCATCGAGATCGAGGCGCACCCGCTCAGGTCGGAGGCCTCAGATCGCGACTGGCGAGCCAGAACGCCGCGGGAGATTTAATCGGATCGATTCCGATCGTGGCAGTGTGGACGAGATGACGGCCGGCGCATGCGAACGTTCCGATCTCAAACGCGGATGGGTCGGGAATCCTCGCCAGATTCATGCGCCCTCCGCACGTGGGACAGCGCGGCCGTTGGTCTGGTGCGGGTGACAGACCAGATGAGCGGACATGTTGCGAATGCATGCGATGCACCCTCGAGATCAGGCGGAAGCGTTACTGCACTCCCAGTCACCGACAGATACCGACAAGGGGCGGTGATACAACCACGATGGGCCGCCGGGGCCGAAGTTGCTGGTCAATATTGCTCGCCCGAGCAAATACCCACCCGTCCGGAAGGCGGTACCGGCTGAGCGCTTTCACACGGCGGCTAGACGCCCAGCGCCTTGCGGTTGAAGCCCCGCAGGAAACGCAGCGACAGCGTCCGGACATTGGCGACGTTGAGGAGCCAGGCGGTCGCGACATAGGCAAGGCCGCCGGCGAGACTGACGATGATGAGGGCGACGAAGCCGGTGCCGCCGACCTGCGAACGCGCAACCAGAATGGCGGCCGCCATCCCCGCAGCCGAAACGGCAACCCCGGCAAGCCGGTTGACGTCGAACGGCACGGGATGAGCGCGGCGCATCAGGACGACGGCGACGACGAAACCGATCGCCTCGGTCGCCAGCGTTGCCAGCGCCGCCCCGAAGATGCCGTAGCCGGCGACCAGCGCGACCATCAGGACCACGCTGACGACCAGCGTGGCGAAGGACTGCGCCGCCAGCATGAAGGGACGCTCGGCCAGCTGGAAGCTGATCTGCACGTAGAACTGATTGGCGATGCCGAAGAACCGGGCGAGCACCAGGGTCGGCAGCAGTGCCGACACGCCGGCGCGGAAGTCGACGCCGACGAGCGTGCCGGCGACCTGATCCGCCGCAAGCGCGAGCCAGACCGCCACGGGCGTAACGACGACGAGCAGGAGTTCGAGGCTCTCGGTCAGCCGCTCCCGCGTCGTCTCCCTGTTATTCTCGGACAAGGACCGGAACACCAGCGGCACGGTGGCCGCGGCGACGCTGGATGCGATCATGACCATGAACTGGCGCGGCAGGTCGGCGGCAACGCCGAAGATGCCGGCAGCGTCCTTGCCGAGCAGGTACGCGACGATGAGCCGGTCGCAGGCGGAATAGACCGCAACGGAGAGCCCGGCCAGCGTCAGCGGCAGGCCGTAGCGCGCCAGCTGCATGAATTGGCTGCGCTGGAAGCGTGCGATCCTGGTGCGGTCGCCGACCAGATTCAGGATGATCCCGGTGAGGGACCCCAGGCCGAACGCCGCGAGCAGCCCCAATCCACCCCAGCCGAGCCAGATGCCGACGAGGCCAAATCCGACGCTGGACACGCTGCGCACGATCGAGATCGCGGCAAACCGGTAGGGACGCAATTTGGCGCGCTCGAACTCCTGGCCGACATCGACGGCATTGGCCATGATCGCGACGAACATGCTGGCGAGCAGTAGCTCGACACTGACGTCGCTGCGGAACAGGAAGACCAGCGGCGTGGTGGCGCAGAGCACCGCGACGGTCAGGCCGAAGGCAACCATTGCCGTGCCGCGAAAATCGACCTCGGCCGACATCGCCTGATAGCGCGACACCGACAGCTTGATCCAGGCGAAGAAGATCGCGCCCAGGATGCCGGCAAGGCTGATGCCGACGACGTAGATGCCGTACTCCGCCGGCGTCAGCAGCCGCGTATAGGCCGTGACGGCAAAGAAGCCCACCGCCGCGGGCAGGATGTAGGCGATCAGATAGATCGAGAAATGGCGGTTCAGCATGCGAGCACGGGACCAGCAGCGGTCTTGCGAGTATGACGGCCGTTAATCAATGGGACCTTGGGCGGGGCGGACGAACTGCGCCGCAGCATCGCGCAAGAGTGTCACATAAGTCTGCAGATCGGGCGGCGAATGGCGCTTGGAAGCCGCTTTCGCGCGTTAGCGTTAAATTTGCCCTTCCTCGAACGGCAAGGCGCGGTCACGGAATGAAACCATGACTTGCAGACGGCGGAGGTTAACCCAAGACCACGAAACCCCGGCGGCGCGAGGCGACGCTTGGTACGATGATGCGTTGGCTCGAAAAGGACTGCCGTGACCAGGCTCGATAGACGCGAATTCCTTCTTGGCGGCGCCGCGGCCCTCGCGGTGGGCGCTTCCGCGTCGGCAGCACCGGCCTCGAAACTTGCCCAGCGCCGTCCAGGCTTTGGCGCAGCCGCGACGCTCTGGGACCTGCAAGCCGATCCCAGGCTCGGCGAAGCCATCAGCACCTATTGCACCCAGGTGGTGCCGGTGCTCGAGCTGAAATGGCCGATGCTGCGGCCGAATGCGCACACGTTCAATTTCGAGCGCGCCGACGCGATCCTGGATTTCGCGCGTGACAACGACCTGACGATGCGCGGCCACGCGCTCGCCTGGTATCACGACATTCCCGACTGGACCAAGCAGATCAAGGACACCCGCGGCGTCGAGCGCGCTTATGTCGACCACATCGGCACCGTCGTCTCCTACTACAAGGACAAGCTGACCTCCTGGGACGTCGTCAACGAGCCGATCCCGGACAATCCCCGCAGCCCGAAGGACCGGCGCGATACGTTCTGGACGCAGCATCTGGGCCAGAGCTGGATTCCGCTGGCCTTCCGCACAGCGGCCGCGGCCGATCCCTTCGTCAAGCTCGCGATCAACGAATATGACATCGAGTCCGCCAAGGACTCGTTCATCGCCAAGCGCGCGGCCTATCGAAACCTGATCATGGACCTGCTCGACCAGGGCGTCCCGCTGCACGCCGTCGGCTTGCAATCGCATCTGCATGCCGAGCTCGAGATCGACACGCATGGCCTCGCCGAATTCGTCACCGAGCTGCGCTCGTGGGGACTCGAGGTGTACGTGACCGAGCTCGACGTCGACGACCAGAAGCTGAGCGGAACTCCGGCGCAGCGCGACGCCATCGTCGCCAAGCGCGTCGACGATCTGCTCACCGCGATCTCGACCAGCGGCCCGGTGCGCTCGATCCTGACCTGGGGCCTCTCGGATCGCTACAGCTGGATCAACGGCACCTTTGCCCGCGCCGACAAGCAGCCGAACCGCCCGCTGCCGCTCGACGGCGAGTTCAAGCCGAAACCGTTCCTGGACGTGATCAGCAAGTTTACGAAAGACGCGTGAAGGCGCGAGCTCAGCTGCGCGCCTTTGCCTCGAATTCGGCCGCGTCGTCGAAATGGTCCGGTGCAAGGCTCGGAGCGCGGCGATCGCGCGAGCTGAGCCGGAACACGTCGCGGATGTCGTCGACCGAGGTCGAGGAATAGGACTGGATGCAGAGCGCGACCTGCTCGGGCCTCGCGGCACCCATCATCGCTTCGATGGCCGGACGATCGAGCGGCGTGTCGTCCCAATGCGAGACCGCGATGCTGTCTTCCGTGACCCGGTGGGTCGCCAGATGCACGGGTGAGTTCGCGACGAAATGGCCGTACATCAGATATTCCGAGAACTTCTTCTTCCGGCACAGCGCCAGGACCCAGTTCAAACCCGTCGCCGACTTGATTTGCGCGGTCATCGCACGCGCGGTGTCCCTGTCCCAGACCAGCGCATTGCCGACATAATCGTCGGCCGGGAAGGTACGGTCCTTGATACCGAGAAGCTGATCGACGGTACGCAGCCACAGCCCATGCAAGGGGTGATCGGCACCGATGTCCCCCGGCGTGACGAACAGCGGCGTCTTCTCGGCGCCGGCATATTGGCCGACGTCGAATTCGCGGAAGAACAGATTGTCCGAATCCAGGATGCAGACGCGCTGCTCCGGCGCATTGAGGACGCCGGCGATCTTCAGGATCTGCTGGATGTGCCAGCCGTGGACGGGTGACGACAGCAGCGACAACCAGACCCGCCGCTTGCTGATGAACTGAAGCGCCGGCGGCAGCGCAAACAGCCATTTCGGCAAATAGCGCGAGGCCGGAACGATGACCCGCTTGTCGGATGCGAAGCGCGCGAACAGCGGCACGTCCTCATCGTTAACGAGAACATAATGCCGCGTGTATCCCGAGAGCCAGGTGTCGATGCTCTCGCTGAGCAGCGAAAAGCGTTCGATATCCTTGGCGTAGCTGGCAGTCAGCAGGGCAACGGAATGCATGGGCGCGCTCGAATGGCCATCAGGCCGCACTCATAGCCGTGCCGGGAGGTGGGGGAAACTCACAAACGGAATCAAGGTAAAATGAAACGAAGCGTTAGCCATCCCGCGGCGCGCCCGTTCGATGCCGCGACAGTGCAGCGGCGCCGGGACCACTCGCGCCGAGCCAGGCACCAGGCGAATCGCCGGCCCGTTCGCGAATGCCGTGATCGTCCGCACCCGAATCACGCCGGCGCTGTCGTTCGCGCGGGCGTCGACACAGCGGCGCCAGAGCGTGCTCGACGCGCATGCGCGTCTAACGCAGCCGTTCAATATCCTGGCCGGGCTGCTCGCATCCCGGATGACTACGGGTTCACTCGCCAAAGCTGTGAATGACCAAGTTGCAGCTTGATTATTTGACGCCACCGCGCAAGATTGTTCCTGCGTTTTGATCTGGACGATTATTTTCAACGGGGGAATGTTATGGGCGTCGTCAGATTTACCAAGGGTACTTCATTGACCGGCAAGGACCGCAAGGCCCTCTAAAGGCCGCCGGGTACCGAGAAGAAGAGCTCAGTCCGCGCTGAAGGACGTCGATGCCAGCCTTTCGGTGCTGGGCACATCGAAGAAAGCCAAGAAGACACAGTAGGATTCGTCGGCCAGGACACCGTACGGATCGTCACGCTTCACTTTTCGGGGATGGGCTGCTTGCGTGTCGAGTTGGGGTCTCGCACAAGCTTGCGCCTGTAAACCGGCCTGCAAATCGACAAGAATTCGCCCGGGTGGACCGCTAGAAACGGTCTGCGTGGTTGATTCTTGCTCAGTTGTTTCTTCCGTCGGGACCGGGGATTTACCCTCGACCTGACGCAAAAGGCCCAATTGATGGCGGACGACAGAATTGAACTCTTTGTCGGACTGATCAAGTCCATTGATACGCCGGGCGCGGTCGAGACGTGCCGACGGCTGCTCTCGGTCGACGAACGGGTCCGGGCCGATCGCTTCATGTTCGAGCGGCATCGACGGCAGTATATTTTCGCGCACGCCATGCTGCGCCTGGCCCTGTCGAAGGTCGCCTCCAACGTCGCACCGTCGGACTGGTCCTTTGGCGCCGGCCGCTACGGACGGCCGTTTGTCGCAGCGCCGGCGACCTCGACTGCGCTGCATTTCAGCCTGTCTCACGCCGACGGCTGCGTCGCCTGCGTCGTGTCGAGGCATGAGACCGTCGGCATCGACGTCGAGACCGTCTCGCGGCGGGTGGCGCCGCTGTCCACCGCGCTCCGCTTCTTTGCACCGGAGGAGGTCGAGACGCTGCGGGGACTGCCGGAGCCCGCCGCGATCGAGCGCTTTTTCGACTATTGGACGCTCAAGGAGGCCTATCTGAAGGCCAGGGGCTTTGGCCTCAATCTGCCGCTCGACGCCTTCGCGATGCAGGTGTCGCGCGAGGCCATCGAGATCAGCTTCAAGCCCGATATCGCCGACGATCCCGATGGCTGGCGCTTCTCGCTGTGCTCGCCATCGCCATCGCATCGTCTCGCGATCGCCGACGGCTCCCGCGCCAATGGTGGCCTTCCCATCAGCCGGAATGCCTGGCCGCTCCAGCAAGCGGCTGAATAGTGCGCCGCGCTTCTCCCTCTCCCCGTTCTTACGGGGAGAGGGTCGGGGTGAGGGGCCTCTCTCCACGCGGGCGATCAGCGTGAGACCAGTACCCCCTCACCCGGAATTTGCTGACGCAAATTCCGACCTCTCCCCGCAAGCGGGGAGAGGTGAAAGATCACCTCGCCTCTTCGAATCCTGCCAGCACCGAGGTCAGGTTGGCGCCCAGAATATCCGAGAGATAGCCGCCCTCCTGCACGAACACGGTCGGCAGACCAAGCTTGGCGATGGCCTGGCCGATGCGGCGGAAGCCGGGCGTGGTGACGGCGAGGCCCTTCAGTGGATCATGCTCCGAGGCATCCAGGCCGAGAGCGATCACGAGCGCGCCGGGCGCGAAGGATTCGATCGCCCTGCGCGCGACATCCATCGCCTGGATGTAGCCGTCATCACCGGTGCCGATCGCCAGGGGAATGTTGAGGTTGGCGCCGAGGCCCGCGCCCTCGCCGCGCTCGTGCGCATAGCCCCACACATAAGGATAATACGCGACGGGATCGGCATGGATCGAGATCGTGTAGACGTCCGGCCGGGCGTAGAAGATGCCTTGCGTGCCGTTGCCGTGGTGGACGTCGACGTCGAGGATGACGACACGCTCGTGCTTCTGCCGCAGATGCGCCGCCGCGATCGCGCTGTTGTTGAGGAAGCAGAAGCCGCCGGCCATGTCACGATAGGCGTGATGACCGGGCGGACGGCAGAGCGCATAGACCGCATCCTCACCGTCCATCACCATCTGCGCGGCGGTGACCGCGACATCCGTCGCGGCGCAGGCCGCGGCCCAGGTGCCCGGACCGATCGGCGCTGCGGTGTCGGCGGTGTGCCAGCCGAGCTTGCCGACGATGTGGGTCGGATAGGTCGCGGCATGCCGCACCGGGTGGATGTTGCCGATCATCTCCGGGCCGGAATCGCCGAGCGCGGTCCAGGCCTCCCAGGCTTCGCTCAGGAACGACAGATATTCCGGACTGTGAATGCGCGCGCGGGGCCCCTGCCCGAATTTCGTCGGCTCGACCAGCTGGTGCTTGCCGTCCTTCAGTCCCTTGAGCAGCCGGTCGGCGCGCTCGGGCTGCTCGGTGGTGCGCTTGACGACACCGCGGACCAGGAAGAATTGCGGATCGTGGCTGCGGTGCAGTTCGGTATGGACGGCTTTCACTCAAACACTCCGTGCTCGCATGCTCAGGTTTTGACGCGTTTTCTTCACGCGAACCGGTATCCACTTCGCTCGAAAACGCTGTTCAGGCGTTGCCACAGAGGTCTTGATGGCTGCGGCGGCCAGATGCAAGCAAGAAGAATGCCGTCTCGACTGCCCTGCGCCTGAAGCAGACCGGAGCTCAGCAACGCCCGCGCTGCAGACAGTGCTCGCGGCCCTGCTGATCGGTGCGGAAGGACTCGATGAAGCCGCCCTGGCGCTGGGTGACGAAGACGGTCTTGCCGTCGCTGCCGCCGAAGGCGAGGTTGGTCGGCTCCTTGGCTTTCAGCGCGATCTCCCGCTCGACCACGCCATTGGGCTTCATCAGCGCAACCGTGCCCTTGAGGATGCGCGCGACGTAGAGGCGGCCGGCAATATCGGTGCGCAGCCCGTCGACGGTGTCGGGCTGAAATGCCTTGACCAGCCTTGCAGCCGTCAGCTCGTTGCCGTTGATCGCATAGGACCAGATCTGGCCGCTGCTGGATTCCCCGACATAGAGCGTCTTGCCGTCAGGGCTGAGATCAATGCCGTTGGTGGTGCCCATCGCGCGCGGCGAGGCCATCACCTGTCCCTGCACCGTGCCGTCGGCGGCTTTCGCGATCCGCCAGATGTGGCCTTCCCTGCCCTTCCAGTTCGGATCGCTCGCATAGATCGTGCCGTCGCGCGCGATCGTGATGTCGTTGGGCTGGTTCATCTCGTCGGAGTGAAACCAGAGGGACGGCTCCGTCGAACCCTTCGGGATCGCGAGGATGTTGTGCTTCTTGTAGTCGGCGATGAACATGGTGCCGCTCCGATCGAAGCGGATGGCGTTGCCGACACTGCCCTCGGGCAACGTCGTGAACAGCTCCGAGGCGGTGCCGCCAGCGGGCAACTTGCCGATGGTGCCGGGCTTGCCGAGATTGACGACGAACAGATTGCCGTCGAGATCGGCGGCGGGCCCTTCGATGCCGAAAGTATATTCGCTGGCGGGCGTCACCTGCACGCTGTCGAACAGCTTGGTTTCGGCAGCGGCCGGCGGCGTCGCGACAAGCAGGATGCTACTGCACAGGCACCAGAAATTCCTGCCGGATGTAATAGCCATCGTCGTCGGTGCACTCGCCATTCAGATAGGGATCGGCCGGCCGGAAGAATCGGCTGAAGCCGGGTTTGTCTACAGCGTTCCTTTGTGTCACGACAACGACCTTCGCGGCCGGTATTTCGCCGCATTCCTTGGCAGTCTTGCCGAAGAACTTGCGCTGGGGCGGACCGGGCTTGATCCGCATCCGCGTGCCCGGAACCATCTTCGCAACGAGCAGGTCCATGGTGTCGAGCAGGCGCGTGTAACCGGGCTCGGTCTTCGGCAGGCTCTCGCCGCCCGGCGGCATCAGCTTCTCGGCGCCGATACCGCGCAGGCGGGTACGCAGCTTTCCGGAAGAGGGATCGCCCGGATAGATCCAGCCGTCCTGCGCGAGCATGAAGCGGAGCACCGCCACGTCCTTCTCCGTTTCCGATTGGCCTGGCTTCAAACCGAAATCGGAATGGCAGCCGACGCAGTGCTTCTCGACGAGGCCCTTGCGCAGCGTGGTCAGCCGGGCGTTGTTCTGCGCATCCCTGGCGACGAAGGCCATGAGCTGGTCGATCATCGCCTGGCTGCGCATGTCGCAAGGGAGCGGCGGCGGCGGATCGTCCGCGGCACGATCGATGCGGATCACGGTCTGGTTCTTGTCCTCGACCAGCCAGATCGCGCCGTCCTCCGCGACCGTCATGCCGACGGGAGCACCTTGCGGCCGCGCGCCGTTGACGCGGTGCCAGCCCGCGATCAGCTCGTCGAACGGCGCGGCCGCCACCTCGCCGGCGTCGGTCTGAAAGCTGCGCGTCGGCTCGGCCGCGCAACTGACGCGATAACGCACCGGCGCCGTAACAGGCTTGGGGAAGCCGTGATCATCGACGTCGTAGACCAGCAGGCGGCTGCCGGTCGGGCGATAGCCGTGCAGGCCGACCAGAAGCTTGCCCTCCAGCTCCGGAAACTTGCTGCCGTGATAATACAGCATCCCCAGCGGCGCACCGTGCGGCGGCATCAGCGTGAGCGGCGGCTTGTAGAGCGCGCCTGCCGTGCAGAGCGACTTGTAGACCCCGCCTTGCAGCACGTTCCTGAATTCGGGGCTCGGCGTCGACAGATCGTAGCAATAGGGCCAGCCGTAATGCCTGCCCTGCTCGATCGCGTTGATCTCCTCGTTCGGCCTGAAGATGTCAGGCAAGTCGCGGCTGTTCTCGCCCTGCAGGAACGCATAGCCGGCATCGGGAAAATTCGGATGCAGCGCCATCGCCATCGAGTTGCGCAAGCCCCGCGCATAGACGGTGTGCGGCGGATCCGGGTCATTCGGATTCAACGCCGGGAAGACGCCGCTTGCCGGCGGCGCGAACAGCCAGATCGATGCCATGGCGGACGCACCCTCGGCGGCCGCGCAAGGCTTCGTGATCGGCGCCGGCGTGATGCAGTCGTCGCTGTGCGAGCCGACATTGACGAACAGCCGCCCGTTCCTGTCGAACACGAATGGCTTGAGCGGATGCGCGCTCTCCTCGAGCCTGGTGCCGTCGGGCAGCGTGATCCGGCGGCCGGGCATGTGACGGATGATGGTCTCGACCGTGCCGCGCGGATTGTCGGCGAGCGGATCGAACCGGAAGATCGTCTCGGCGGTCGAGGCGTAGAGCTTCCTGTCCGGGCCGATCGCGAGGCCGAACGGATACTCGATCCCGCTCAGAAGCTCCTTGAGCCGCTGCCCTTGCGGCGCGCGCGGATCGAGCAGCAGCAACCGTCCGTCGGCGTGGCCCCAGCCGCCCATGTCGGCCACCACGAACAGCTCGCGCCCCGGCACCTGGACGATCGCGCGCGGAAACTTGAGGCGATCCGCTTCGCTGGCGACGAGCCCGGCGCAAAATCCCGCCTTCATGTCGATCTGAATCCGGGGAAAAGCGAGATCCCCGCTACCGCAAGTGTCCTCGCCAATCGCATAGCCGCTCCGGCGAAGCGGCTCCGATGACACCGCCGAAACGAGTCCGAGCGCACCCGCCAAAACCGACGCCAAGACGCCCGCACATGCGCGCAGCCCTCGGCGTTCGCGCCCAGATGTGAAGTAGCTCACGGCGGCCTCCCGGACTTCCCGCGAAAAGCTGTTCCATACAGGGAAAACGCCGTCCAGCTGACCATCACCCGCCTGTGATTAAACCTTTAACGACCTTGGTGCCGACCAATATCCGTACATTCCCTTACCGGGTTCAACCCGAATGTTTCGCGAAGGCTTCGGGTGGTACCGATCTGCCATCCCAGTTGCTCCCGATAGGAGACGCATATGGTCCAGGTCTATTTTCACTGCTCGAACACCGAGGGCACGCTGATCGACCGCTACGGCGCCGCCGTGTCCAACCTCACCGAGGCCCGCGACCGTGCGTCCCAGATCATGCGCTCGATGATCCTGACGCCGAGCAACGAAGACTGGCGCGACTGGGTGATCCACGTCAGCGACGACGACGGCGAGGAAATTTTCGACCTCCCCTTCACCGCCATGCTTGGCAAGCCGCATTGAGGTGATGCCATGTTGATCGCTTCACTGAGCCTCCTCCGCCAGCCCCTGAGCTTCGTCGCCGCCAAATGGCAGACGCTGATCCGGGTCGCAGGTGACCCCTACCGTCCCGAGCTCCATTATATGCGCGGGCCTGGCCCGAAATGGCGCGCCAAGTATCAGGCCAGCCGGCTGAACCGCCCGCTCTGAGCGCACCGCTTTCCTGCTGACACTCTCGATCGTCATGCCCGGGCTCGTCCCGGGCATCGACGTTTTTGGCCGCCACCTCACTTCCCGGTAAACCTCGCCTTGCGTTTCTCCACGAAGGCATTGCGGCCTTCGATCGCGTCGGCGCTCTTGCGGACCACCGCCTGAAGCTCGATCTCCCGGCGGAACTGCGCCTCGTAAGTGGCGTGCTCGCTCTCTTCGACCAGCAGGCGCGTTGCCACCAGGGCGTGTGTCGGGCCTTCGGCCAGGCGCCGCGCCAGGGCAAGTGCCTCGTCCATCAGCCTCGCATCGTCGACGACCTGCCGCACCAGGCCGATCTCCTGGGCGCGTTCTGCCGTCAGCGGCTCGTTGAGCAGCATCAGCTCGAGCGCGCGCTGCCGGCCGATCAGCCGCGGCAACAGCCAGGTCGAGCCGAGATCCGGCACCAGCGCGATGCGGCTGAAGACCTGGATGAAGCTCGCCGACCGCGCCGCGACGATCATGTCGCCCGCCATGGCGAGGCTGAAGCCGCCGCCGGCCGCCACCCCGTTCACGGCGACGACCACGGGCACACGGCACTCGCGCAATGCCTTGAAGGCCGGCCAGTAGAAGCGCATCACGCCGGCCGCGATGTCCTCGCCGAGCGCTTCGGATGCCTTCAAATTCTGTCCTGAGCAAAATCCGCGCCCGGCGCCGGTGAGGATCAGCGCGCGGATAGTCTCGTCTGCGGTCATCTCGGCGACAGCGCTGGCGAGTGCGCCGAGCAGGTCCGGCGTCATTGCGTTGAGGCTTGCGGGTTCGTCGAGCGTCAATATCCCGACCGCGCCATCCCGCGCCTGTTTCACACCAGCCATGTCCCGTCTCCCTTTCGATGTTCTCGTTGGCTGCAATGTGCCATTGTCCGCGGGCTTCGCCAATCGCGAGCTTCAACCTCGGTTGCAACGACGCAACTGAATCCAGAGATCAAGACGACATCATGCCCCATCAGTTCAGCCTCAACCAAACCGTCCGCAAACCCGCCGTCACATCCAAGGGCGGCATCGTCGCCTCGCAATCGCGACGGGCGGCTGAAATCGGGGCGCAGGTGCTGGCCGCGGGTGGCGACTGCGTGGACGCGATCGTCGCGACCACTTTTGCCCTCAACGTCCTCGAGCCCTGGAATAGCGGTATCGGCGGCGGCGGTGCGATGGTGCTTTACCGCGCGAAGGAGAATCGTACCGAGGTGATCGACTACGGCATGTGCGCGCCGCAGAGCCTGCGCCCTGCCGACTATCCGCTCAGCGGCGCAGGCGCCGCCTCCGATCTCTTCCCCTGGCCGCGCGTGAAGGACGACCGCAACATCCATGGCCCCGGCTCGATTGCCGTCCCCGGCGTCGTCGCAGGGATGGAAGAGGCGCATCGCCGCTACGCCAGGATACCGTGGAAGGATCTGGTCACGCCGGCAGCCGCGCTCGCCGGCGAAGGCCTGCTGGTCGATTGGTGGACGACGGTGACGATCTCCGGCTCGGCCGCCGATCTCAGGCGCTATCCCGCAAGCGCGGCCGCCTACCTGAAGGACGGCCTGCCGCCGACCGCGCCATGGGGCATCAAGGCCGAGACGCGGCTGCCGCAGGGCGCCCTGAAGGCGACGCTGTCGCATCTCGCCGACGCGGGCGCGCGCGATTTCTACCAGGGCGATCTCGCCAGGAGCATCGCCTCCGACATCAAGGCCGACGGCGGCTCGCTGTCGGTGGAGGATCTCGCCGCCTTCCGCGCCCATCTGCGCGTGCCGCTGGCGATTCCCTATCGCGAGGGCAAGGTGTACGCGACGCCGGAGCTCACGGCGGGGCCGACGATGGCGCATGCGCTGCGCCTGTTGCAGCAGGGCTTGACGCCAGCGGGCGCGCCGGATGCCGGCGCCTATGTCGAGTATGCGCTTGCCTTGCAGGCAGCCTTCCGCGAGCGGCTCAAGGACATGGGCGATGCCGACGGCAAGCGCTCGCTCGGCGCCGAATATCTGGCGCCGGCCTGCACCACTCATTTCTCGGTGGTCGACCGTGACGGCAACATCGCGGCGGTGACGCAGACGCTGCTCTCGTCGTTCGGCTCGCGCTATGTGACACCACACACCGGCATCACCATGAACAATGGCATCATGTGGTTCGATCCGACGCCGGGCACCACCAATTCTTTGGCTCCCGGCAAGCGCTGCCTCTGCAACTACACGCCCGTCATCGCCGAGACCAAGGATGGCAGGCGCCTCGCCGTCGGCGCATCCGGCGGCCGCCGCATTCTGCCCTCGGTGATGCAGCTCGTCTCCTTCGCGATGGATTACGGCATGGACCTCGACGCCGCCATCCACCAGCCACGCATCGACGCCAGCGAGGGCGCGGTGGTGATCGGCGACGCCCGCTTGCCAGCGGATGTGCGCAAGGCGCTGGCCACGCGCTTCGACTATGAAGAGAGCCGCGTGCAGGCCCTGCCGCAAAAATTCGCTTGCCCGAGCGTCGTGATGCGCGAAGGCGACGTCAATTCCGGCGCGGTCGAGATCTTCCAGCCCTGGGCCGACGCCGTGGCGGAAGGCTGAGCACACGGATCGATTCGAGATTACTCCATCGCGCGTTGAGCTCTCGCGCGATGATGCATCTGCGCGAGCGTCATGACGCCTCCGCATTCTCGGGGAACCAACCTGCCCACGCTTCGTTCATTGAACGGACAAGTGCGCTCGCCCCGATGGAGGACATCATGAAGAAACTCGCGCTCGCTGCGTCGCTGGTCATTGCGGCCGGCTTCACATTGACAAGCCCTGCGCTGGCCAAGGGCGGCCATGGGGGCGGTCACGGCCATGGTCATGGTCATGGTCATTCGATGGGCCATCATCACCATGGCACGCCGCATGGATGGTCGCGTGGGCGCAAGGTCGGCTGGCGCGGTCACGGTTGCCCGCCCGGCCTGTGGAAGCAGGGCCGCTGCTGACACCCGATCGTTTACGATGCAAGGCGCCGGCCCTGACCGGGCGGCGCCCTCTTCAGATGCCGAGCCGGTCGCGCACGCGGCCCGCGATCACGGCGGTCGTCACGCCCACCGGCCAGAACGCATGCATCGGGATCGGCTTGATGCCGGTCACGGGCATGTCGATCTCCGCCTTGGCGCCGCCGATCAGCCGTCGGGCGAGCTGCGCGCCCATCGCGGTCGCGAGCGCAACGCCGCGGCCATTGCAGCCGAGCGAGATCAATATGCCCTCGGCCGGCTCATGCACGTGCGGATAATGATCCCCGGTGATGGCGAGCCGGCTGTTCCAGCCGTGCGTCCAGGCAACGCCCTTCAGCTGCGGCCACAACCTCTCCGCATACCTCATGAGATAGGCGACGTCGTGCGGCGACTTGATCCAGCGCATCGGGCCGCGGCCGCCCATCAGCAAGCGATTCTGCTGGTCGATGCGGTAATAGACGGTGATGTGTCCGCTCTCGTAGAGCACGGGACGCGTCGGCATGATCGAACGCGCGACCGCGTCGGACAGCGGCGCGGTGGCGGCGATCGAGGAGAACACCGGAACGATGGTGCGGCGGAGCGCCGGCCAGAGATCGTCGGTAAAGCCGTTGGTGGCGAGCAGGACCTTGTCGGCATGAACCACGGCGCGCGGCGTCTCGATCCGCCAGCGCGAGCCGTCGCGACGCAGTGACACTGCCCGCGTCTCGCCGTGCACCTTCGCGCCCGCCGAGATCGCGGCGCGCGCGAGACCACGGGCGTAGCTGAGAGGATGCAGATCGCCGCCGCGCTTGTCCAGCATGGCGCCGATGTAGCGGTCGGTGCCGGTCATCTCACGCAGCTGCTCGCGGTTCAGATAGGACACCGGCATGCCACGGCGGATGCATTGCTGCGCAGTCTTTTCGATCGCGGCGGCGCTCGCTTCGTTATAGGCCGCGCGGAGCGTGCCGTTCTGCCGCGCCTCGCACGGGATCTGGTAGCGGCGGATCAGGTCATGCGTGAAATCAGTGGTGCCGTAGGAGAACGCGATCATGCGGCGGCCGAGTTCGGCGCCGAAATCCGCCTCGATCTGATCGGGGTCGTGCTTCAATCCGGGATTGGTGTGGCCGCCGTTATTGCCCGACGCGCCCCAGCCCGGCTCCTGCGCCTCCAGCACCAGCGCCTCGACGCCCCGCTCTGCCAGATGCAAGGCAGTCGAGAGGCCGGTGTAACCACCCCCGACGATTGCGACGGAGACGGACTTGTCGACGTCGAGCGGCGGCGTGGCGATAGGCGCCACGGCGGTGTCGGCATAAAGCGAGGGCGGCAGAGGCAGGCGCGTCATGGCGAAGACCGGTCAGAGCGGATGCAGCACGCGCCGTAGGAAATCCTGCGTGCGCGGATGTTGGGGTTGGTTGAGCAGCGCCTTGGCCGGCCCCTGCTCGACGATGACGCCGCCGTCGATGAACAGCACGCGGTCGGCGACGTCGCGGGCAAAGCCCATCTCGTGGGTGACGACGACCATGGTCATGCCGTCGTCAGCGAGCTTGCGCATCACGCCGAGGACGTCGCCGACGAGCTCGGGATCGAGCGCCGAGGTCGGCTCGTCGAACAGAATGGCCTTCGGCTGCATGGCGAGCGCCCGCGCGATCGCGACGCGCTGCTGCTGGCCGCCGGAGAGCTGCGGCGGATGTGCGTCAGCCTTCTCGGCGAGCCCGACCTGGGCGAGCAGCGCGCGGCCGCGCTCCAGTGCCTGAGCACGCGGCTCCCTCTTCACGTAGAGCGGCCCCTCGATCACGTTCTCCAGCGCGGTGCGATGCGGGAACAGGTTGAAGCGCTGGAACACCATCGAAACCTGGGTGCGGATATTCACGATCGACGGCGCGTCGCGATCGACCTTCAGGCCCTCGACGCTGACCTCGCCGCGATCGTAGCTCTCCAGCCCGTTGATGCAGCGCAGGATGGTGGATTTGCCGGAGCCGGAGGGACCGACGATGCAGACCACCTCGCCCTTCTCGACCGAGGCCGTGATGCCCTTGAGCACCTCGACCTTGCCAAAGCTCTTGTGGATGTCGTTGAGCTCGATCATCGCTTGCCGGCCCGCTTCTCGAAATGACGGACCAGCAGGATCAGCGGAATACTCATGGTGAGGTACATCAGCGCGACCAGCGTGAACACATTGGTGTTCTTGAAGGTCGAGGACGCGATCAGCTTGCCCTGCAGCGCAAGCTCGGCGACCGTGATGGTCGAGGCCTGCGAGGAATCCTTCAGCATCATGATCATGACGTTGCCGTAGGGCGGCAGCACGATGCGCACGGCCTGCGGCAGCACCACGCGGCGCATGGTGAGCCACCAGCCCATGCCGATCGACTGCGCAGCCTCGATCTGCCCCTTGTCGATCGCCTCGATGCCGGCGCGGAAGTTTTCCGCCTGGTAGGCCGAATAGGCAATGCCGAGCCCGAGGATCGCAGCCTGCAACGCGCTGAGCGTGACGCCGAGATCGGGCATCACGAAGTAGAGGTAGAACAACAGGACGATGATCGGGATGCCGCGGATCACGTTGATCAGGCTGGCGCTGATCATCGACAGCGCCTTGATGCCGGAGACCCGCATCATCGCCCAGATCAGGCCGAGCACCGTCGAGAGCAGCAGCGAGCCGATGGTGACGACGATCGTCAGCGCGACGCCGTTCATCAGGATCGGGAAGAACTCGGCGGCGTCGTGCCAGAAGCCTTTCATCGGGCAGCCTAGTGTCTATCGATCAGCCCTGTGCCTTGAGGCCCCATTTGTCGAGGATCTTGTCGATGGTGCCGTTGGCCTTCAGCTTCGTCAGCGAAGCGTTGATCTTGCCGAGCAGCGCGGTCTCGCCCTTGCGCACGCCGATGCCGACCGAGCCGACGGTGACGGGCTTGTAGCCGTCGACGAGGCGCACTTCAGGGAAGCCGCCCTGCTTCAGATTGTAGGCGAGGATCGGATAGTCGGCATAGCCGGCCTTGAGGCGGCCGGTGTTCACGTCGCGCAGAATGTCCGGAATGGTGTCGTAGGCCTTCACGTCGGCGAACAGGCCGGTCTTCTTCAGCGCGTCGACGAAGGCGGTGCCGACTTGCGCGCCCACCGTCTCGCCCTTCAAATCCTCCTGCGTGGCATAGGCCTTGGTGTCGCCCTTCGGCACGACGAGGCCCTCGCCATAGGTGTAGATCGGGTCGGAGAAGTCGACGACCTCCTTGCGCGGCGCGGTAATGAACATCGCGGCGGCGATGATGTCGATCTTGCTCGAGGTCAGCGAGGGGATCAGCGCCGAGAACTGCATCGGCTCGATCTGCACGTTGAAGCCGGCATCCTTGCCGACCTCGGTGATGAGATCGACCATGATACCCTGGATGGTGTTGGTCTTGGTGTCGAGGAAGGTGAAGGGAATGCCCGTCGGGGTCGAGCCGACCTTCAGCACCTGTTGCGCCGAGGCCGGCGTCGCTGCTGCAATCGCGAGTGCCGCCATCGCGGCCTGAACAATACGCTTCATCGCATCCCCCTTGGGTCTGGCCGCCCTCGGCGCCGCGCCGTCGTGATCAGACGTTGCGGGCCGCGCCGTTTCGGCCTATTTTCACCAATATGAAAATTTGGTGACACTTTCGCGAACGATGCAAGTGGTTTTCATGCACATGAAGGAAGCGGTTTGACGTGAGCGGTGGCAAGAGAATGCGCAAACCGGCGGCAAGCAAGCCGGCGAAGCGGGCGAAGTCCAAAGCCGTCACCAAGCCGGCGGAGCCTGCGATGGACGTCGCGGTCGGCCGCCGTATCCGCGACCTCCGGCGCGTCAGGCAATTCTCGCTGGAGACGGTCGCAGCGCGCACGGAGCTTTCGATCGGCTTCCTCAGCCAGATCGAGCGCGGCCTGTCCTCGCCCTCGCTGCGGGTGCTGGCAACGCTCGCCGACGTGCTCGGCGTCGGCATCGCCGCACTGTTCGGCGCAAGCCCGAGCGCCGACGGTGCCTCCGATCGGGTCGTGACGCGTGGGCTGCAGCGGCCGGAGTTGAAGCTGTGGCGCACCGGCGTGTCGAAGCAATTGCTGAGCCCGGCCAGCGCCGACAGCAAGCTCAATCTGTTTCTGGTGCATCTGGAGCCCGGCGGCTCCACCGGCGACGAGCTCTACACCCATGACGGCGAAGAGGCCGGCCTCGTGCTCGAAGGCGAGATGATGCTGACGGTGGACAGCGAGACCTGGTCGCTGAAGACCGGCGACAGCTTTCGCTTCGCCAGCCGGCGGCCGCACCGGTTTTCGAACCCGGCGAATGATGCGAAGTCCGTCGTGCTGTGGGTGAATTGCGTGACGGGAGCGGGGTAGTATCGCCAAATGCCGTCTGCTGGCATGATGTGAACGCATTCTTCAGGACGAAGGGCCCCGTCGATGGATGACCTTATCATCGCTGCGATCCGGCGTCGGTTGAAGACAAAGCCCACCGATCTGGGCCGACTTCCGCGCGCGGGACTCGTCCCCGCCAAGGCAAGCGTTATTGCCTCCGACGAAGAGCATCTTCGCTTCCGGCTGCCACCCCTCCTGAAACGGATGTATGCAGATATCGGCAATGGAGGTTTCGGCCCCGGATACGGGTTGATCGGACTGACCAACGGCGTTCCCGACGATACCGGCAAGACCGCTGTTGCGATCTACGACTTGTTTCGGAGCGATCCGGAGCTGGCTTGGCCGGACGGCCTTCTGCCGATCTGCCATTGGGGATGCGCCATCTACTCGTGCATCGATTGTTACGACCCGGGTTTCCGGATGCGGATCTTCGATCCCAATGGTCACGATGGCGATGACTGGACCGACGCCTTCTTCGAGGATGCCCCCAGCATCGACGACTGGATGGGATCGTGGGCCTCCGGTGTCGATCTGTGGGACGCGATGTACGGCGACGAAGGCCATGTCGCCCGGATCCTGTCCGCACGCCGCAAGTCGCTCTGAATAGCGAACCGCCAGTTCGTTCCGTCATCCTGAGGTGCGAAGCGTGGGACGCAACGCGTTCCACTGGGAGCCTCGAAGGATGCACGGCCCCGATGCAGCCGGGCCGTCGCCCTTCGAGGCTCGCCGCACGGCGCTATTGCGCCGCGCAGCTCACGCCTCAGGGTGACGGTGATGGCTTTGGATGCGCGGAAAAACCGCCTACCCAAACCGGTGATTGTACCGGTCCACCGTCAGCGCACTGACGTCGATATCAGGCTTCTTGCCCGACAGCAGGTCCGCGAGCACGCGGCCCGAGCCGCAGGACATGGTCCAGCCGAGCGTGCCGTGGCCGGTGTTGAGGTGGAGATTGGCGTAGGGCGTCGGGCCGATCACGGGCGGGCCGTCCGGCGTCATCGGACGCAGGCCGCTCCAGAACGTCGCCTTGGCGAGATCGCCGCCGCGCGGGAACAGATCGGTCAGCGAATGATCGAGCGTGGCGCGGCGCGCATCGTAGAGCTTGTCCGAATAGCCGGAAATTTCAGCGGTGCCGCCGACACGGATACGATTGCCAAGGCGCGTGATCGCGACTTTGTAGCTCTCGTCCATCACGGTCGATTCCGGCGCACCGGAGACGTCCTTGATCGGCACCGTGATCGAATAGCCCTTCACCGGATAGACCGGCAGCGAGATGCCGAGCGGAGCCGCGAGTCGCGACGACCAGCTGCCGAGCGCGAGCACGTAAGAATCCGCCTGCAGCATCCCGGCGCTGGTGGCGACGCCACTGACACGCGCGCCGTCGGTGACGATACGGTCGATCGAGGTGTTGAACATGAAGCGCACGCCGAGCGCCTCGGCATGCTTGGCCAGCGCCTGCGTGAACATGTGGCAGTCGCCGGTCTCGTCCTGCGGCAGGCGGAGCCCGCCGACGAACTTCTCCTTCACGCCTGCGAGCGCCGGCTCGACCGCGATGCAGCCCTCGCGGCTCAGCACCTCGAACGGCACGCCATATTGCTTGAGCACGGCGATGTCTTCGCCGGTGCCGTCGAGTTGCGCCTGGTAGCGGAACAGCTGCAGCGTACCTTGCGAGCGCTCGTCATACTGGATGCCGATGTCGCGGCGCAGATCGCGCAAGGCATCGCGGCTGTATTCTGCGATCGGGATCATCCGGCTCTTGTTGACCGCATAGCGCGCGCTGGTGCAATTGCGCAGCATCTTGAGCAGCCAGACCCACATCACGGGATCGAGCTTTGGCCGGATCACCAGCGGGCCGTGCTTCATCAGCAGCCACTTCACCGCCTTCACCGGCACGCCGGCCCCGGCCCAGGGCGAGGAATAGCCGGGCGAGACTTCGCCGGCATTGGCAAAGGAGGTCTCAAGCGCCGGCTCCGGTTGACGGTCGACGACCGTCACCTCGTGGCCGGCACGTGCGAGGTAGTAGGCAGAGGTGACACCGATGACACCGCTGCCGAGGATCAGAACTTTCACGCTTCGTCAAACTCCCGCGGCATCACGCTCGCCGCTGCAAGGACACAACTCGCAACGGCGAGAGCAATTATCAGGCCACCCGCTTGATGGCATCGCCCAGGATCGACACGATGTCGTCGATGTGGCTCTTCTCGACGATGAGGGGCGGCGACAGCGCGAAGGAGTCACCGCTCATGCGGAAGTACAGCCCGCGATTGAAGCAGTCGACCATCACGTCGTAGCCGCGCGCACCGACCGCGCCGTCGCGCGGCGACAGCTCGACCGCCCCCATCAAGCCGCAATTGCGGATGTCGATGACGTTGGGCAGGCCCTTGAGCGAATGCAGCGCATCGCGCCAGTATTCGGCGATCGACGCACCGCGCGTGAGCAGGCCTTCGTCCTTGTAGATGTCGAGCGTCGCGATACCGGCGGCGCAGGCGGTCGGATGCGCCGAATAGGTGTAGCCGTGGAACAGCTCCATCACGTTTTCCGGGCCGATCATCATGGCGTCATGCACCTTGCGGTGCGCGAACACCGCGCCGCAGGGAATGGTGCCGTTGGTGATGCCCTTGGCCGTCGTCATTAGGTCCGGCGTGACGCCGAAGAAATTGGCGGCGAACGGGGTGCCGAGGCGGCCGAAGCCGGTGATGACCTCGTCGAAGATCAGGAGGATGCCGTGCTTGTCGCAGATCTCGCGCAGGCGCTGCAGATAGCCCTTCGGCGGCGGCAGCACCGCGGTCGAGCCCGGCACCGGCTCGACGATGACGGCGGCGATGGTCTCGGCGCCGTGCAGGGCCACCAGACGCTCGAGATCGTCGGCGAGCTCGGCGCCATGCTCGGGCTGGTCCTTGGCGAAGGCGTTGCGGGTGAGGTCGTGGGTATGGCGGATGTGGTCGACGCCCGGCAGCAGCGTCGTGAAGGCGCGGCGGTTCGCGACCATGCCGCCGACCGAGGTGCCGCCGAAGCCGACGCCGTGATAGCCGCGCTCGCGGCCGATCAGGCGGGTGCGGCTCGCCTGGCCGGTGGCGCGGTGATAGGCGAGCGCAATCTTCAGTGCGGTATCGACCGACTCGGAGCCGGAATTGGTGAAGAAGATGCGGTCGAGGCCCTTCGGCGCGATCTCGGCGAGGCGCTCGGCGAAGTCGAAGGCCAGCGGATGGCCCATCTGGAACGAGGGCGCGAAGTCCAGCGTCATCAGCTGCCGCTCGACCGCAGCCGCGATCTGCTTGCGGCCGTGGCCGGCATTGACGCACCACAGGCCCGCGGAGCCGTCGATCACCTTGCGGCCGTCGACGGTGGTGTAGTGCATGCCCTCGGCCGAGGAGAACAGGCGCGGCGCCTTCTTGAACTGCCGGTTGGCCGTGAACGGCATCCAGAACGAGTCGGTCTTGATAGTGTTCGGAATCTGATGAAGGGTCACGGCCGCGCTCCTTTGCTGACTGCATAGCTGAGCCACGGTTTGGAATGCGCAACAAGTCCTTTTCTGTTGCGCCGCAACCCATTGATTTGTCTGGGGCTGCTGGTCCATATTTGTGCGATCCGCAACACTTGCAACACGGGACCAGGGGCATGAGCGTCGACATCGGTGGACGGCTGCGATTCATCCGGGCGCGCCACAAGCTGTCGCAGCGCGAGCTGGCCAAGCGCGCCGGGGTCACCAATTCGACGATCTCGCTGATCGAATCCAACCAGATGAACCCTTCCGTCGGCGCGCTCAAACGCATCCTCGACGGCATCCCGATGGGGCTCGCCGAGTTCTTTGCGCTGGAGCCGGAGACCAGGCGCAAGATCTTCTACCGCGCCGAGGAACTGACCGAGGTCGGCAAGAAGCCGATCTCGTATCGGCAGGTCGGAGACAATCTGTTCGGCCGCAGCCTGCAGATCCTCAAGGAGCGCTACGAGCCCGGCAGCGACACCGGCCGCGTCCATCTCGTCCATGAGGGCGAGGAAGGCGGCATCGTGATCTCGGGCAAGCTCGAAGTCACCGTCGAGGACGAGCGCCGCATCCTCAACCCGGGCGATGCCTATTATTTCGAGAGCCGCCGCCCGCACCGATTTCGCTGCGTCGGCGGCAAGGCGTGCGAGGTGATCTCGGCCTGCACGCCGCCGACGTTCTGAAAATCGGCCCATCCGTAATCGTGCGAACACCGTTATCTTACGGTCCTTGAGCCATCTCAATTTCCGCGCACGCGACCGCTATATAATACGAAACGTAGCCGAGCAGCCTGGCGCAAAGGTGCTGAGGCTATGGTCCCGGACTCCTAGGTACTCCGGGGCCGCTTCGTAACGGGAGCCAGCGCATGAAGATCACTCTTGCCAATGCCGAAGCCGTGCTCGACGAAGCTTTGCGCGACGCCGACAAGCTCCATTCGCGCGAGCTGCGCAAGGCCATCGCCGAGTACATCGAGATGCAGCGAGAAGCGGTCAAGGCCCTGCGCAGGAAGTTGCATTGATCGGATCGGCACGGGGGTCGACCTTCCCGAGCCCTCCTGAACCTCGCTGACGCCGCGGACGACCAACGGACAGGCACGATCCCGCTCCAGCCAAGAGCCGCCAATGTTCGCCCCGTTTCGCCTCGCGCTCGTCACCGCGACGGCCCTGCTCGCTCCCGTCACCTGCCACGCCATGGACGATTTCCTCCGCGCCGCCAGCAGTGCGCCGACCGCAATCACGCTATGCGGCGAGGCCAACGGCAACGGGAGTGCGATCAAGCCTGCTGCTTGTCAGGAAAGGGGCTACGACAGGCTCGTCGCCGCGATCGACAAATCCTTCGATGCGGCGCTCGCCAGGGCGCCCGTCAATATCCGGCCTCTGCTCAAGCGCGACGAGGCCTGGTTCAACGAGATGATCTCGCTAGCCGCCGACACCGTGCAGGAGGTCGACGAAGCCGAGCTGCGCGACAACTTTGCCGCGACGCTGCGCCAGCGCCAGGCCGCGCTCGACGAGATCGCCGGCGGCTTCGGGCGGAGCGGGTTCTCCGGCAAATGGGCCAACGCGTTCGGAAGCCTCACCCTCTCGCCGGATGCGAACGGCGTGCGGCACCTGACGATCGACATGCGGGCCTATTACGGCAGTGACAGGCATCGGCAATGCAAGCTGAGCACGACCGTGACGAAGGCCGGCAACTGGCTGAGCGGGTCGATCCGACTGCCGAACGCCGCGTCACCGGCAGGCCAGCAGCAGACCAAGCCGGCAAAACTTCCGGCGATCAAGCTCCGTCGCCAGGGCGAGACCCTTCGCGTCGTCATGATCGATGGCGACGATACGACCGAGGAAGGCGACGATTGCGACTATCTGTGGCAGATCACCGGCACCTATTTCGCGAGCGGCACCTCCGGCGACGCCGACAAGACCGAGACCTCGTTCGTCGCGCCGACTTTCGATTGTGTGCGTCCGGTGACCGCGACGGACGAAGAGATCTGCTCGGACCCCGATCTGGCCGAGAACGATCAGCGATTGAACCGCGCCTGGAAGGCGCTGCTGCCGCGGCTCGACGATGTGACACGGCGCGCGCTGACGGAAGACCAGCGCAACTGGGTGCAGGCGCAGACCATGCAATTCCCCGAATTTCTGCATCCGGCCTGGGAAAAGCGCAGCTCGGAAATGCACGCGACCGCCAGCGGGCGGGATCACGTCGATGCCCTCCAGCGCGAGCGGATCGCGCTGCTGGAAGGCTTCGACGACAAGCGCGAGGGCCTGCCCGGCATCTGGCTCGCCCACAACGCGATTCTGAAGGTCACCATCGACAAGACTGGCCGGCTGACCGCGCATGGGTGGAAATGGGATCAGGGCGATTGGAAGGCCGGCTGCGACTACGACATGACCGGCAAGATGGCGGGCGGCTCTTTCCGCGCCGACGAACAGCGCAAGAATCCCGATACGCTGGAGCGCGACCACGCCATGCTGGTCGTCAACCGTCTCGACGACGCATTCGCGAACAAGCGCACCGGCAAGGACACCGACGACGAGGCGAAGTGCAGGCGAAGGCTCGACAACTCCTCGACCGCCCGGCTGTTTCCGGCGCGCGCCTCGCCCGACATCGACAATTTCTCCGGCTCGATCCGCTAAGGCGCGATTGGCATCTCGGCGTATCGCGCTTTAGCGGCACCGGGCGCGGCGCGCCCGGTGCCGTGAGGCTGCTCAAAGCTGCGTCAGCAAATCCTCGATCCGGATCGGGAATCTGCGGACACGCACGCCGGTCGCGTGCCAGACCGCGTTGGCGACCGCACCGGCGCTGCCGGTGATGCCGATCTCGCCGACGCCCTTGATGCCGAGCGCGTTGACGTGCGGGTCTTGCTCCTCGACCGTGATCACGTCGAGCGGCGGCACGTCGGCATTCACCGGGACATGGTACTCGCCGAGATTGGCGTTCATGATGCGGCCGGTCCGGCGATCGGTGATCGCCTCCTCGTGCAGCGCAAAGGACATCCCCCAGATCATGCCGCCGAACAGCTGGCTCTGCACCATGCGCGGGTTGACGATGCGTCCGGCAGCGAAGGCCCCGACCATGCGGGTGACGCGGATTTGGCCGAGCTCGGGATCGACCTTCACCTCCGCGAACACCGCGCCATGGGCGTGCATGGCGTATTCCTCCATCGCCGCAGGGTTCGGCGCGCCGGTGCCGCGGGCCTCGACCTCGGCGACGCCCGCGCGCGCAAGGATCTCGGCGTAGCTCTCGCCGCGGCTCTCGTCGTCACGGCGGATCAGCCTGCCGTCGCGCGCGATCACACCGGTATTGCCGGCGCCGAACAGCGGCGAGCGCTCGTCACCGGTGGCGAGATCGGCGAGCTTTGCGATCACGGCCGCGCCGGCGCTGTGGATCGCAGCACCCGCGGTTGCCGTATGCGCGGACCCACCTGCGATGCCGGCATCGGGCAGGTCTGACGTGCCGGCCTTGAACGTGACGCGGTCGATGTCGAGACCGACGGCATCGGCCGCGATCTGCGCCAGCGCCGTCCAGGCGCCCTGCCCCATGTCGTGCGCGCCGATCTCCATCACGCCCGAACCGTCGCGCCGGATCGCCGCGCGCGCTTCCGCCTGGAACATCAGCGCCGGAAAGGTCGCGGTGCCCATGCCCCAGCCGACCAGCAGGCCGTCATCGTCGCGCATCTGCCGCGGCTGCAGGGATCGCCTGGCCCAGCCGAACCGCGCCGCACCCTGCTCGTAACAGGCACGCAGTGCCTTCGACGAGAACGGCTTGCCGGTGATAGGCTCGACCTCGGCATAGTTCTTCAGGCGGAAGGCGAGCGGATCCATGCCGCAGGCCCAGGCCATTTCGTCGATCGCACTTTCGAGTGCGATCGACCCGGTTGCCTCGCCGGGCGCGCGCATGAACAGCGGCGTGCCCGTGTTGACGCGCACGGCGTCATGCGAGGTGCGGATCGCTGGCGCCGCGTAGAGCGTGTGCGAGGCATCGGCCGCAGGCTCGTAGAAATCGTCGAACGTGCTCGACACGGTCCTGGCGTGATGATCGAGCGCAGTCAGACGTCCCTCGCTGTCGGCGCCGATGCGCAGGCGCTGGCGCGTCGGCGCGCGATGGCCGACCGGGCCGTACATCTGCTCACGGCGCAGCACCAGCTTGATCGGCCTGCCGACCAGCTTCGCCGCCATGATGCCGAGGACCGGCGGACCGCCCATGAGCCCCTTCGAGCCGAAGCCGCCGCCGAGGAAGGGACTGCGGATGTGGATCTTGTCGTGCGCGATACCGAACAATTCGGCAATGCGCGCGAGCGAAAGCATCAGACCCTGGGTCGGCATGTCCACCGATAGCCTGTCGCCATCCCATTGAACCACGATCGCATGCGGCTCCATCGCATTGTGATATTGCGGCGGCGTCTCGTAAGTCGCGTCGATCCGCTTCTCGGCCGAGGCAAGGCCCGCCTCGACATCGCCGAGGTGATTCTCGGTGGGATTGCCGACGCCGACGACGGGCGGCACGAAGCTCTCGCCGGCGTCGAGCCCGACCAGCGGAGGCAGCGTCTCGTAGCGCGGCGCCAGCAGCGCCGCACCTTCCGTCGCGGCTTCCAGCGTTTCCGCAATCACGACCGCGATGGGCTGGTTGGCGTAGCGGACCTCGTTGCTCTGCAACGTTTCCATCCGGAACACGAACGGATTGGTCTTGATCTCAGGGTCCATCGCGAGCTGCGGCTTGTGGTCGGGCGTCATGACATCGACGACCCCGGGATGGCGTTTTGCTGCGGCGACGTCGAGCGAGACCACTCGGCCATGCGCGATGCCGGAGACAGCGATCACCGCAAACAACATGCCGGGTGGGTGATTGTCGGCGGCATAGGTCGCCTGCCCCGTGACCTTGAGCACGCCGTCACGGCGGGTGAGCGGCTGGCCGATGTTCGAGCCGTGCCTGAGATGGGCGGGGGCGCTGGTGAGATTGAGCTCAGGCATGAATGGCTCCGGATGTCGAGGCAAAGGGAGAGGCCGGCAACGCCGGCAGACGCGCAGGCGTACCCGCGGCGGCAAGTCGCAGCGCGCGCACGACGATGCGACGCGCGAGCTCGATCTTGAAGGCATTGTCGCCGGACGGCTTTGCGTCGGTGAGCGCGCGCCAGGCGGCTTCCTGGAACGCATCTGCCGTCGGCGCGACACCCCTGAGCACGTCTTCCGCGGCGCGGGCGCGCCACGGCTTGGCGGCGACACCGCCGAGCGCGATCCGCGCCTCCGCGACCTTGCCGTTCTCGATCCGCAACGCGGCCGCGGCGGATACCACGGCGAAGGCGTAGGAGGTGCGGTCACGAACCTTGAGATAGCGCGCATGCGCGGCGAAGCCGCGCGCCGCAGGCGGCAGGCGCACCGCGACGACGAGATCGCCGGGCTCAAGCGCCGATTCACGCTCAGGCGAATTGCCGGGCAGGCGATGCAGTTCGTCGAGCGCGATCTCGCGACGGCCGCCCCTGCCCTCGATCTCGACGACGGCGTCGAGCGCGACCAAGGGTACGCAGAAATCGGAGGGATGCGTGGCGATGCAGCTCTCGCTCCAGCCGAGCACGGCATGGCCGCGGCTCTCGCCCTCGCGGGCATCGCAACCGCTGCCAGCCTCGCGCTTGTTGCAGCGGCTGGCGGTGTCGTAGAAATACGCGCAGCGCGTCCGTTGCAAGAGATTGCCGCCGACGGTGGCGGCATTGCGCAGTTGCGCGGATGCTCCGGAGAGCAGCGCCTCGGCGACGGCCGGGTAGGACCTTGCAAAGACCGGATCATGCGCGAGATCGGCATTGCTCACCAGCGCGCCGATGCGCAACGAGCCGTCGGGAAGCGTCTCGATGGCATCGAGCCCGTCGAGATGGGTGACGTCGACCAGCCGATCCGGACGGCTGATATTGCCCTTCATCAGATCGAGCAGGTTGGTGCCCGCGGCGAGATAGGCTGCGCCCGGCTGGGCGGCGGCGACGACGGCCTCGGAGACCGTGGCGGGCCTCACATAATCAAACGGTTTCATGCCGAACGCCTCTTATTGGATTCGTCCATCTGCCCTTGCGCTTCGAGCACGGCATCGACGATGCCGGCATAGGCGCCGCAGCGGCACAGGTTGCCGCTCATGCACTCGCGGATGCGCTCGGGGTCGTTGCCGGCCTGCGCCTCCTGCATCATGCCGATCGCGCTCATGATCTGGCCGGGCGTGCAGAAGCCGCATTGAAAGCCGTCATGGGCGATGAAGGCGGCCTGCACCGGGTGCAGCTGGTCGCCGCGCGCGACGCCTTCGATGGTGAGGATGTCGGCGCCGTCATGGCTGATGGCGAGCGCGAGACAGGAGTTGATCCGCTTGCCGTCGACCAGGATGGTGCAGGCGCCGCACTGGCCGCGGTCGCACCCCTTCTTGGTCCCGGTGAGATGGAGGCGCTCACGCAGGAGATCGAGCAGCGTGACGCGCGGATCGTCGAGGACGAAGTCGCGCCGCGCACCGTTCACTGTGAGGCTGATGGAGTGGTTCATACAAGGCTCCGATCAGATATGGACATGAGTCATCGCGCAGCGCGCCACCGCCGTGGCCGCCGTCGATCCGCGCCGCCCGCACACAATGCGGAAGGCACATGAGCGAAGATACGGAGGCACCCTCCGCTTAACAAGGGTCGTCCGAAAATATTTGGAATTCGTCAAAAGCCCCTGCGCTACCAACGCGATGCAGCCGGTTAAGGTTCGACAAGGGTTCAATCTAACCAATTCGTGATCTACATTGCCTGATATGGACGACCACGCCGATCACACCCGCAAGCCCCGCGCCGACGCCGTGCGCAATCGCGAGCGCGTGCTCGAAGCGGCGAAGGCCGTGTTCAACGCGGGCGGACCTGAAGCGAGTCTCGAGGCGGTGGCAAAACGTGCCGGCGTCGGCATCGGCACGCTCTATCGGCACTTCCCCACCCGCGAGGATCTGTTCGAGGCGGTGTACCGGCGCGAAGTCGAGCAGCTCAGTGAGTTGGCCGAGCACCTGCGAGGCGCCAAGGATCCGGTCGAGGCGCTGCGGCGCTGGCTGCAGTCCGCCGTCGAATTCGTCGCCACAAAAAAAGGCATGCTGGCCGCGCTGGCGCTGGCGTATCAGAGCTCGTCGGAACTTGCCGCTTTCTCGATGGACCGCCTGACAAAGGCGATCGGTTCGCTGCACGGGCGCGCGGTCGCGGCTGGCCAGATGCGCGCCGATATCAGCCCGGAGGACCTGCTGCGGGCGTTTTTCGGCATGTGCTACATGCACGACCAGCCGGGGTGGCAATCCTCGGTGCTGCGCCTGCTTGACGTGTTCGTCGATGGCTTGCGCCTGCAGCCGGCCGGCAAGGCCAGGGCACGCGCCAAGCCGGCGAAACCCGCGGTGAAACGGAAGCGATAGGCGCCCGTATTACCTTGAGGTCATGCTAGGATCAGCATCGCCGGGATTTCAACGCGGAGCCTGTCATGCGCATCGCCGCCTTGCTCGTCGCCATCAGCCTCGTCTTCAGCTCGACCGCAGCCCTCGCAGACGATATCGCCGCGGCCCAGGACGTCATCCGCGCCCAGGAGCAAGCTTTTGCACGTGACGATGCGGCCACGGCCTATTCCCACGCCGCCCCGGCAATCAGGGAGATCTTCCCCGCGCCCGGTGCCTTCATGTCGATGGTGCAAAGCGGTTACGCGCCGGTTTACCGCCACAGGAGCTTCGAGTTCGGCGAGAGCAAGGTTGAAGGCGGCTGGATCGCGCAGCGCGTCCACATCATCGACGCCAACGGCGAAGCGTGGATAGCGCTGTACACGCTCGAGCAGCAGGCGGACGGCAGCTACAAGATCACGGGCTGCTCGCTGCTGAAGGCAGGACAGGCGGTTTAGGAATCATCCCGTCAGGATGGGCTTCAGCGCCTCGCGCTCGAGCACGATGAAGTCGAAGAACGCGGCGATCCGCGGCACGCGCCTGAGATCGGGATGCGTCAGGATGCGCCAGCTCCGCGTCAATTCCGGGAGAGCAAGCACGCGCACGAGGTCGGGCTCGGCGTCGCCGAGCGCGATCGGAAGGGGCCCGATTCCAACACCCGACTTGATCGCGGAGACGAGCCCGAGCACGCTGTTGATGCGCGCGGCCATCCTGGCGTCCGGCGCGACCTCCTTGAGCCATTTGACGGCACGGTGATTGGCCAGCGAATCGTCGAGGCCCACCAGCAGATGCCGACCGAGATCCTCGACGCGCTCAGGCTTGCCGTGTCGTTCGACATAGTCGCCGCTGGCGTACACGGCCCAGACCGATTCCGCGATCTTGCGCCCGACCAGTTCATCGTCGGTGTCGCCTGAGCGGAAGGCGACGTCGACCTCGCCCTTGGAGAGGTCGAGATAGCGATCGCTCATCACGAACTCGACGCGGAGCGAAGGATGCTGGGCGTGAAAACTGTCGATCAAACCGGATTGAATCAACCGGGCGACGATCGGCTCCGGACAGGTGACGCGGATCGCACCCTTCATGTCCTGCTCAACATCGCCGGCCCGCCGCGTGAAGTCGACGATGGTGGCCTCGACGCGCTCGGCATAGGGCAGCAGCGCATGGCCGAACTCAGTCAGGCGATAACCGCTCTGCTGACGCGTGACCAGCATGCGGCCAAGCCGCCTTTCGAGCTCGTCGAGGCGGCGATGCACGGTCGACTGGCTGAGACCGAGCGCCTTGCCGGCGGCAATTGTGCTGCCGTGACGCGCGACCGCGAGGAAGTATTTGAGGTCATTCCAGTCGAACATGACGGGATTATGCACTTCTGCGGCCGCCACCCGCAATGTTGCGGCTCCCGGGCCGAAACGACCGCTCCTAGGCTGACGCCCATCCGATTTGCATTGGAGACCGGAAGATGCGCCCTCACCTCGCCCTCGGCACCGCAATCGCACTGGGCTGGACTGCCGCAGCCATCGCTCAGAGCCACGACGCGCATGGCATCGCCAAACCGAATCTGGTGTTGCAGCAAGTGGTTGAGGGCCTGCCGAAGGATGACAAGCCGTCGGTGCGGGTCATGACTGCGTCATTCAAACCGGGCGACAAGACCGTCTATCACACCCATCGTTTCCCTGTGACCGTATACGTCCTCGAAGGCGCCTTCACGCTGGAGCTGGCCGGCAAGGCGCCCCTCACGGTCAAGGCAGGCGAGGCGTTGGTCGAACCGCCGGGCGTGGCCATGACCGGCTACAACCGCACCGACGGAGAGACCAGGGTCGTCATCTTCTACGTCAGCGCGGTCGATACGCCTTTCCTCGACCCGCTCTCGCATTAGGGAGCGCTAGGTCGCAAAGCCCGGTCCGGTCTTGACCGAGCTCATCCGCGAGCGGATCAACAGCAGCACGACGATGCTGATGTTGAGCGCGTTCCAGGCCACGCCGTTCGCGAACGCCGCGGCGTATGAGCCGGTGGCATCGAAGATGACGCCCGACACCCAGCCGCCGAACGACATGCCGAACACGGAGGCGAAGATCACGATGCCGACGCGGGTTGCAGCCTCGCTCGCCGGCATCGCCTCACGCACGATGATGGCATAGCTCGGCACGATGCCACCCTGGAACAGGCCGAACATCGCGGAGATCAGGTAAAGCGAGGTGAGGCTGTCGAAGAACAGATAGAACACCAGCGCAAAGCCCTGCGCCAGCGACCCCACCAGCAGCGTGCGGATGCCGCCGATCTTGTCGGCGAGATAGCCCGATCCGATCCGGCTGACGATGCCGCATGCCATCATCAGCGACAGCATCTCGGCGCCGCGCGCCACGCCATAGCCGAGATCGCCGCAATAGGCGACGATATGCACCTGCGGCATCGCCATGGCGACGCAGCAGGCGATGGCCGCGATCGAGAGCAGCACCGTCAGCGTGTTGGTCGAGAGCTTGAGATCGACCCGCGGCGGCGGCGCATTGGCATGATCGCGAACATGGTCGTCGCCCATCTGCGCGCGCAGCACGAGGACCAGAAGCGCCATCGTGCTCGCGCAGACGAGGCCGATGCCGATATGGGTGTAGCGCCAGCCGATCGTCTCGGTGCCCCAGCTCACGATCGGCGGCCAGATCGTGCCGGCGACATAATTGCCGCTGGCGACGATGGTCACGGCAAGGCCCCGATAGCGCTCGAACCAGTGCGAGGCTTCCGCCATCAGCGGCGCGAAGGTCGCCGACGTCCCGAGGCCGATCAGGAAGTAGGCCGCCACGAACTGCCAGAGCTGGGTCGATAGCCCCGCGAGCACATTGGCGACGCCGAGGAAGGCGATGCTGATCGCCATCGCCAGCACGATGCCGAACCGGTCGGTGATCTTGCCGGCGATCACGCCGCCCAGCCCGAAGCCGAACATCATCATCGTGAAGGCCAGCGACACCGCGCCGCGCGTGGCACCGAATTCGGTCTGAACGACGGGAAGCACGACCACGACCGCCCACATGCCGACGGCGCCGATCGAGCCGATCACAAGCGCAAGCACCAGGCGCACCCAGGCCTGACGGGAGTCAGGGGTGAAGGAAGCGGGTGTTTGTCCTGGATGCTTCGGCGCGTGCACGGGCCGGACCATGGCCCTCAGATCGCCAAAGGGTCAAGCATCGTGGCGCGATGTTGGGCATGCGCGGTGCACTGCGGTAATAAATTCTTGGCGAATGCGTCTTTTGCCATTAGTTTGCAATCAGCGTGTGCAACATTGCCGCGCGAGGGGCCTATTGGCGGAAATGTTGCTGCGATTGACGCGATCGATGCGGATCAGGGTGGGGCGCCTCGTTGCCCTCGCCTATCTGTTTTGCGTGCTCGCGCCGGCGGCAAGTCTCGCCTTGGGCAGCGGTCCCGCACCGTGCCTCGACGAAGCCCTCCTCGTCCCGGCGCATCACCAGATGTCAGCCGGTCATGGCGGGACCTCGCATGATCACGCCGGACCGCATGCGCATCACCAGACCGCGGCACAGGACGCACCCGCACCGCATCATCATGGCGGCAAGGGAACCGTGGGCCCGTGCTGTGCAATGATGTGCGTGAGCGCGTTGCCCGCCGATCTGCCTGTGGTCGCGACGCCGGTCCAGCCGACCTCCACCTGCGCGCCCGAGCTCGTGGCCAGCCTGCACAGCGCGGCACCGCCCCGGCACTACCGCCCTCCCATCGCCTGATCTGACGTAACGCTTTCGGGCCGTGCGCGCTTCTGCGCGCGCGAACCTGTGGTCTTGAGATCAGGGATGAATCATGCTGACGCTTTCCGGGGCGAAGTTCGCCGCCGCATCCGCGGTGCGCGGACGACACTGTCCATTCTATTGGCCGCTGCTGGGCGCACTTGCGCTCGCGCTGTCCGGCTGCGTGCCGGCCACCACGCAAGTCGCGGCGGCCGATCCCGCCGACGCCGCCGCGAAGGTGGCGCCCGTCGGTTATCGATCGACCATTGCGCCCTATAGCAGCCTGCGGCCCGCGACGCCGGCACCATGGCGGGGCCGCAACGACGCGGTGACGCCGCCGTCGAAGCAGGACCGGTAGGAGCGCACCATGACACGCCATCTTGCGCAAGGCCTGCTCGTCCTCACCGCGCTCAGCGTCTCAGGCTGCGCCGCGTTCTCGCCCGACAGCGGCATGAGCGGGGTTTCCGAGCTGACGAGCCAGACCATCGACAAGGACGTCGCCTTCGTGCGGACGGCCGACGGCGCCGGCGCAGTTGACACCCGCGTTCGCCAACTGCTCTCGCGCACGCTCAGCGCAGACGCTGCCGTGCAGATCGCACTGCTCAACAACAAGGGGCTGCAAGCCGCCTATAACGAGCTGGCGCTGGCCGAGACCGACCTGGTCGAGCAGAGCCTGCCGCCGAATCCCGTGTTCTCGATCTCGCGACTCTCGGGCAATGGCGCCAGCGAGATCGAGCGCCAGGTAGTCGGCGACATCCTCGCGCTCGCCACCCTGCCGTTCCGCTCCGACATCGCCCGCGAGCGCTTCCGCGGAGCCCAGCTGCGCGCGGCGCTGGCGACGCTGCGGCTCGCGGCGGAGGTCCGCCGCGCCTATGTGCGCGCCGTTTCAGGCAACGAGATGGTGGCGCTGCTGACGGACGCGAAGGCGACGGCGGAATCCACCGCACAGCTCGCGGTCAAGCTCGGCGAGACCGGCTCGATCAACAAGCTCGACCAGGCCCGCGAGCAGGTGTTCTACGCCGAGACCACCGCCGACCTCGCGACCGCTCGCCAGACCGCAACGAGCGCGCGCGAAAGGCTTGCGCGCCTGATGGGGCTGTGGGACGGCGGCCTCGACTTCCGTCTGCCCAACCAGCTCCCGCCGCTGCCGCGCCGCCCGCAGGCGCTGCCTGGAATCGAGGCCGACGCGGTGGCCCATCGCATCGACCTGCAGATCGCGCGGCTGGAGCTGAACGCGCTGGCGAAGGCGCTGAACCTCACCGAAGCGACGCGGTTCGTGACCCTGCTCGACCTCGCCGGCATCTCCCGCCGCACGCAGGACCCCGAGGGCGCGCCGTTCCGCGAACGGGGTTTTGACGTGCAGTTCCAGATCCCGATCTTCGACGGCGGCGAGGTCCGTGTGCGGCAGGCGGCCGAGACCTACAATCTCGCCTTCAACCGCCTGACGGAGCGCGCCGTCAACGTGCGTTCGGAGGCGCGCGATGCCTACCGCACGTACCGGTCCACCTACGACATCGCCAGCCATTATCAGCGCGAGATCATCCCCTTGCGAAAAATCATCACCGAGGAGATGCAGCTGCGCTTCTCCAGCATGCAGGTCGACATCTTTGCGCTGCTGACCGAGGCGCGGCAGCGCCTGGCGTCGTTGCGCGGCGCCATCGACGCCAGGCAAAGATTCTTCCTCGCCCAGTCCGACCTGCAGACCGCCGTCAACGGCGGTGGTGCAGCTGCGTCCGGGGGCGACACGTCCACCACCATCGCCGCGGCAGCGCCTGCCGATGCCGGCCACTGACATGGAGACCTCAATGTTTTCGCGCCGAGGATTTTTAGGGAGCGCCGCGCTCGCGGGCGCCTCAGCCATCAGTGGCCGCGTGCAGGCGGCATCAATCCCTGAAGCGCCGCATATGGACAAGGTGGTCATGCAGCCGCCGCTGCATCCCATAGGCGGCCCCGATTATCGCCCCGTGGTCACGCTGAACGGCTGGTCGCTGCCGTTCCGCATGAATGGCGACTGGAAGGAATTCCATCTCGTCGCCGAGCCCGTGGTGCGCGAGTTCGCGGAAGGCATGAAGGTGAATCTGTGGGGCTATAACGGCCAGTCGCCGGGCCCGACCATCGAGGCGGTCGAAGGCGACAAGGTCCGCATCTTCGTCACCAACCGCCTGCCCGAATACACCACCGTGCACTGGCACGGCATGATCATTCCGAGCGGCATGGACGGCGTCGGCGGGCTGACGCAGCCGCACATCGAGCCCGGCAAGACCTTCGTCTACGAGTTCGAGATGAGGAAGAGCGGGACCTTCATGTACCACCCGCACTCCGACGAGATGGTGCAGATGGCGATGGGCATGATGGGCATGGTCGTCGTGCATCCGCGCGATCCCGGCTTCCGGCCGGTCGACCGCGACTTCGTCTTCGTGATGAGCACCTACCGCGTCGATCCCGGCACCTACCTGCCCCATGTCAACGAGATGACCGACTTCAACATGTGGACCTGGAATGCCCGGGTATTCCCCGGCATCGATCCCCTGGCCGTGCGGCTCGGCGACAAGGTGCGCGTGCGTATCGGCAATCTCACCATGACCAACCATCCGATCCATCTGCACGGCCACAGCTTCGCGGTGACCTGCACCGACGGCGGCTGGGTTCCGGAGAGCGCGCAATATCCGGAGACGACCACCGACGTGCCGGTCGGCGCCGTCAGGGTGTTCGACGTGCTCGCCGACAATCCCGGCGATTGGGCGTTCCATTGCCACAAGTCGCATCACACCATGAATGCGATGGGACACGACGTGCGCAACCTGATCGGCGTGTCGCGCAAGGATCTCGCCAAGGCGGTCGGTAAGCTCGCGCCGGATGCGATGGCGATGGGCTCGACCGGCATGGCGATGGGCAACATGGAGATGCCCGCGCCCGACAACACACTGCCGATGATGACGGGCACCGGCCAGTTCGGCCCGATCGAGATGGGCGGCATGTTCACCGTGATGAAGATCCGCGAGGACCTCGCGCGTGACGATTATCGCGATCCCGGCCCCTACAAATTCCCGCAAGGCACCGTCGCCTACGAGGTCGAGGCGCCCGATGCGGCACCCGTGCGGGAGCCAGCCAAGCCAATGCACAAGATGAAGATGTGAGCGTTTCGATGAACCACCAACTGGAGATGACGATGAAGACCATCAAACTCGGCCTAGCGCTGGCTGCACTGTCGCTCGCGCCGGCCTTTGCACACGACAAGCACGCTCACGCGAATTTCTCGGCCGGCGAACCCGGCGATCCCGACAAGCCCGCGCGCACGATCGAGATCCTGCTCAACGAGATGGACTACTCACCGTCGAAGATCGAGGTCAAGCGCGGCGAGCAGATCCGCTTCGTGCTGCGCAATGTCGGCAAGGAGGACCATGAATTCCTGCTCGCCACACCTAAGGAGAATCTCGCGCATGCGGAGGAGATGAAGAAGCATCCGCACATGGAGCATGACGATCCCAACGGCGTGCGCCTCGCGCCACACAAGACGGCCGAGATTCTCTGGACGTTCAGCAAGCCCGGCACGTTCGAATTCTCGTGCCTCATTCCCGACCATCGCGACTACGGAATGGTCGGCCACGTCACCGTCAAGTAACGACAAGGAGCCTCCCATGAACCGCATCATCCGTTTCGCCGCTGCGCTGACGCTGACTGCCGGCTTGGCCAGCGCCGCCCTCGCGGCGGGGGCCGCCGCGATCAGCGGCGAAGTCAAAAAGATCGACGAGGGCGCCGGCAAGATCACGCTCAAGCACGGTCCCGCCAAGAGCCTCGGCATGGAGGAGCCCATGACCATGGTCTACCGCGTCAAGGACCCCGCCATGCTCAAGCAGGTGAAGGTCGGCGACAAGGTGACCTTCGAGGCCGAGGAGGCGGCTTCGGGGTACACGGTGACCAAGATCGAGAAGGCGAAGTAGCCTCCCCTGTCATTCCGGGGTGGTCCGCAGGACCGAACCCGGAATCTCGAGGTTCCGGGTTCGGCTCTCCGAGCCACCCCGGAACGACGACCTTTCCCTCCGAAACACCCCGGTCCGGCCGCCTTCCCACCCCCGCGTTAACCCTTTGCTAACCATACACCCGGCAAGAATTGCCGGGTGAAGTCGAGTGTCGTCGGCCGCGTAAAACGGGGGGATCCCTGTGGACGCCAGTGCGGTGCCTCACTTTCGGAACGGCGGCCCTTCGGCCGCCGCGCAGACGTTTGGGGCGCGCGGACGGCAGTCGCGCGGGGAGGCAGCTACCATGGTCGACGTCACCGCAGGACAGGGCGTAGGCAGCGCAAGACCGGGCATCCCTTCCCTCAACGAGATCGTCACCATCCTCAAGCGCGGCGACATCGCGCTGGCGCTGGGCATCCTCACCATCCTGGTGGTGCTGATCCTGCCCCTGCCCGCGATCGTGCTGGACCTGTTCCTGGCGATCTCGATCACGCTGTCGATCCTGATCCTGATGACCTCGCTGTTCATCCAGACGCCGCTGGAATTCTCCGCCTTCCCGACCGTCCTCTTGATCTCGACCATGCTGCGCCTGTCGCTCAACATGGCTTCGACCCGGCTGATCCTGTCGCACGGGCACGAGGGTACGGCCGCCGCCGGTCATGTCATCGAAGCCTTCGGCAGCTTCGTGATGGGCGGCAATTTCGTCATCGGCATCATCGTCTTCGCCATCCTGATCATCGTCAACTTCGTCGTCATCACCAAGGGTTCGGGCCGTATCGCCGAAGTCGCCGCCCGCTTCCACCTCGACGCCATGCCCGGCAAGCAGATGGCGATCGACGCCGACCTGTCCGCCGGCCTGATCGACGAGACGGTCGCCAAGCACCGGCGCAAGGAGCTGGAGGACGAGAGCGGCTTCTTCGGCGCCATGGACGGTGCCTCCAAATTCGTCCGCGGCGATGCCATCGCCGGCCTTTTGATCGTCTTCATCAACGTCGTCGGCGGCATGATCATCGGCGTCGCCCAGCAGGGCATGTCCTTCGCCGATGCGGGGCGCAGCTACACGCTGCTGACCGTGGGCGACGGCCTCGTCACCCAGGTGCCGGCGCTGATCGTCTCGACCGCGGCCGGCCTGCTCGTCTCCAAGGCCGGCGTCTCCGGCGCCGCCGACAAGGCGCTGATGAAGCAGTTCTCCGGCTATCCGCAGGCGCTCGCGATGTCCTCGGCGGTCATGCTGGTGCTGGCGGCACTGCCGGGCATTCCGACCCTGCCCTTCCTGGCGCTCGGCGCCGGCGCCGGCGCGCTGGCCTGGAACGCCCGCAACCGCAACCGTGTCACCGCCAAGGCCGAGGAAGCCGCCAAGGCCGCCCCGGCAGCAGGTCAGCCCGGCGCGCCGGGCTCCGCCGCGGCCGAGGAGCCGATCTCGGCCGCGCTCAAGATCGACGACCTCAAGATCGAGCTCGGCTATGCCCTGCTGCCGCTGGTCAACGGCCCCGACGGCACCGACCGCCTCACCGAGCAGATCAAGGCGCTGCGCCGCTCGCTCGCGATCGAGATGGGTTTTGTGATGCCGGCGGTCCGCATCCTCGACAACGTCCAGCTCGAAGCCAACACCTACATCATCAAGATCAAGGAGGTCGACGCCGGCACCGGCAAGATCTGGCCGAACCAGTTCATGGTCATGGACCCCGGCGGCAGCCAGGTGCAGGTGCCCGGCATCCACACCACCGAGCCGACCTTCGGCCTGCCCGCGACCTGGGTCGACGCCAGCCTCAAGGAGGAAGCCTCGCTCAAGGGCTACACCGTGGTCGATGCGGCCACCGTGCTCTCGACCCACCTCACCGAGCTGCTCAAGGCCAACATGTCGGACCTGCTCTCCTATGGCGAGGTGCAGAAACTGCTCAAGGAGCTGCCGAAGGAGCAGAGCGAGCTGGTCAAGGACATCGTCCCCGGCCAGGTCACGGTATCAGGCATCCAGCGGGTGCTGCAGCTCCTGCTCGCCGAGCGCATCTCGATCCGCGACCTCTCGACCATCCTCGAAGGCATCGCCGACTCGCTCGCCTTCTCGCGCAATCCCGCGACCATGGTCGAGCACGTCCGCGCCCGTCTCGCGCGACAGATCTGCGCGCAAAACACCTCCTATGCCGGCTATCTGCCGCTGATCGCGCTGTCGGCGAAATGGGAGCAGGCCTTTGCCGAATCCATCATCGGCCAGGGCGAGGAGCGCAGCCTTGCGATGCAGCCCTCGAAACTGTCGGAGTTCATGACCGCCGTGCGCGAGGCGTTCGAGCGCGCCGCCCGCGAGGGCGAGGCGCCGGTGCTGGTCACCTCTGCGGCAATTCGTCCCTTCGTGCGCTCCCTGGTGGAGCGGTTCCGGGCCCAGACCACCGTGCTGTCGCAGGCCGAAATCCACCCCAGGGCGAGGCTCAAAACGGTCGGAAGCATCTGATTTGCCTTAAGAAGCCGTGTGTTTTTCGGCCACAGGCAAATGGTTTTTGAGTTCCCGGCGCCCTGTGGACCAGACGCCCATAAGCACGCTGACAGGCACATTACAGCTTTGAAATAATTATCAAAAAGCACGACTCGGGCGCGAATCCGATCGCGATCTCTCACGTCCATTCACGCTCTTGTGATGGCCCCTTGGGAACGAATCCCCCCAATACTAGGTTGTTGGGCACCGGAAGCATGAACCTGCCCAAATACGCAGGCGACTACTTCGGGTAGATGGCGGCAGGAGCCTTCCATGAACCACTCGATTTACAGCGCAGATCGCTCGACCCACTTGAAAATCGTGGTCGTGGCCCTCGTTGCAGGGATCACGGTGGCAGGCTTCGGCATCACGGCACGCACGGGTTCGGACGAAGGCCTGACCCAGACCGCCCGCGTCATCAAGGCCGGCAAGCCGGTCGTTGTGACCAGCGCGAATGCGTCCCTCGTTCGCTAAGGAGACATGAGTTTCAGGAATTCACGCGGCTCTTTACCAGCCCCCCAAAGTCGCCACGTGGATATGTAGACGACCCCAACCCCAAGTCGACTACAGAAAGCGCCCGCCCCCCACGGGCGCTTTCTCATGTCTGGGGTATGTTGCGGCGTTACGCGCATACGCGCCACATTTGTCAAATCCGTCGCCCTCTGGTGCACCGCTGCCAGAACATCGTCATTGCGAGCGCAGCGACTTGTCCGCCGAAGCCTTTGGCGAAGGCGGAGCAATCCAGAGTCTTTCCACGGAGACAGTCCTGGATTGCTTCGCTGCGCTCGCAATGACGGAGTGGGTGGGTAGCAGCATCGCTCTCGTAATTCGTAGGATGGGTGGGTAGAGCGCAGCGAAACCCATCGTGCTCCCCACATTACGGTGACAGTGCACTTAATTCTCCTTCGGCTTCGGCCCTCGCTTGGCCGGCTTGAGAACGCGCTTCGTCTTCCGTTCGATCATGTCCAGGAACTTCGGGTTGCCGATCGGCCGGCCGATGGTTTCAGCGCGGCGGAGTTGCTCGATCATCTCCTCATCGCCCTCCTCCGAGAGGAAATGCGGAAAGTTAGGATAGCGCTCCCTGACCGGCGCGATCGCGGTGATGCCGTCGTCGCGGCCGCCGACATGGGCGCGGACGCTGGACCAGCGCCAGTCGCGCGCCCGTTCGACCAGCCGCGCCCGCACCGGATTGAGCGAGACGTAGCGCAGCGCGGCAGCCAGGTACGCCTCGTCCATCGGCACGCAGCCGAAACGGCCTTGCCAGAAATGGCCGGTGCGCTTGCGACGGGCGTGGATGATGCCGGCGTAGCGGCGATGCACGGGAGCCAGCGCGCGGCGCAATCCATCGGCGTCGGACGGCACGAGAATGAGGTGCACGTGGTTCGGCATCAGGCACCAGGCCCACACTTCGACGCCGGCCGCATGACATCCCGCCGCCAGAAGATCGCGATAAAGGGCATAGTCCCCATCGTCGAAGAACGTGCGGGCGCGGCCATTGCCGCGCTGGGTGACATGGTGGGGATGCCCGGGGATGACGACGCGCGCAAGTCGAGCCATGCCGCAGCATGCCCGCGCGACCACAAGGAGTCAATTAAATGCACTGTCACCGTAATTCCGAGAAAGGCCGAAGCTGAGAGCGGCCGTAGGATGGATGGAGCGACGCGATCTCAATCGCTTCAGCCACACAGGATGATGGGTTTCGCAAGGGCTCAACCCATCCTACGGGCTGATCGAATTCCCCAGTCGTCGCCTTTACCGAGCTCCTCTCTAACCATCTCCATCATTCGCTCGAGCAAATCAGCAATTTCCCGTGTTGTTTTTCGCTCAGGAAAAAGTGTGAACAACGTTTGGAGAATTTTATTGTAGGTGTCGACATCAATGTCGCCTTCCTGATCCACCGTCGCGCGATAAATGCGCCATTCATCAGGAGAATCGCACCTCAATGTCTCCATCAATTTTCTGACGTCGTCAGTGAGAGCAAGACGATCAGCCCTCCGCTCCGCCAGACGCCGTTGCCGGATCTCTTTTTCGTCGGTCATTACAGCCGAACCCTTGGTTCGATGATCTGCCCTCGCATCTCGCCTTCGCCCCCAAACGGAGCAACCACGTCGATGATCTTCCTATTCGCCCCGCCCTTCCACTCCGCCGGCGTCAACCGCATATCCCCCGCGTTGATCCGCTTCGCGACGATCTCGTTCGCCAGAGAGTGCTCCTCATCCATGAATCGCCTGCCATCCCCAACCCCTGCGGGTGACGCTAGACGAAACAACCCGGACACATCAAGCATCAAAGATGACGGAGTTGTCGGGACGTGGAGCGTGTCGATTTCGCAGCGCCGGCGTCATGAAGGACGTTGCAGCTGGCCGCGTCACGACACATCTCTCTCGTTGCGAGCGCGGCGACTTGTCAGCCGAAGCCTTCGGCGAAGGCGGAAAACAATCCAGACTGTCGCCGCGGAGACAGCCTGGATTGCTTCGTCGCAAGGGCTCCTCGCAATGACGGAGTGTGGGGCGAACGCCTCGCGCTCTCAGTTCGCATCTTCAATCACAGACACACCTTCGCGCTCTCGCGGCTCATCTCGCCCGAGTTCTGCGTTGTCGCGTCGCCCTCGATTGAAAGAGGGCGCAGGGAAGGCCGGGCGCCGGCTGGCACCCGCGGTCCACTGTGCGAATCCTGCGTGACAAGAAGCTGCACAGCGGCATACAGGTGCAGCCAGGACATCCCGGCCTTCCCTGCGCAGTGGTTTGACGGCTTATGTCGTGCTCTCCCCGGGGAGCGTTGCGCTATTGCCCCCGTCGCCTTGCGGATGGCTGATGCGCTTGCCCGGTTGAGCAAACCACATCACCACAAGACTTGGCGCACAGACCCCGGGCGCCAGGACCACACGATTTTGCCGTACGCGGATGACACCGGTCGTGTGCGCGAGGTCTTTGCTCACGGCTCTCCGCCCTGCAAAACCCTTCGCGCCGATGTGACCCACGTCCACCGCCGCCCAGCCCGCGTTCGTGACGATCGCGATACGCCCCTCTTCCTTGGGCCGGGTTGCGGCGACACATACGCGCTTTCCGAATTTCGGTAAAGTGGAATATTTTCGGCGGCGCGGATTGACCGGCATTTTGGGTGTTTTGCCCGACGGGCAGCGCAAGATGTTGTGGCCATGCCGGCGTCATTCCGGGGCGCGCGAAGCGCGAACTTTGATGCGCAATTGCGCATCAGAGAATCCATTGCGCCGCGCGAACTGCCGCACGATGGATTCTCAGGTGCGCAATTGCGCACCATAGTTCGATACTGCGCATCGCCCCGGAATGACGGAGAGAAGCCGCGTAACCGCGAATCGCGGCCTCACGCCTCGCGCAATTCCGAGGGCGTCGCGCCAAAGCGCTTGCGGAAGGCGCGGTTGAAATAGGACAAATCGGAAAAGCCCGAGGAATGCGCGATGTCGCTGATCTTGCGCGCCCTGGCGCGGGGATCGCCGAGCAGTTTTCGCGCTTGCAGCAGGCGCTGCTCGAGCACGAATTCGGTGAAGGTGGTGCCGGCCTGCTCGAACAGGCGCTGCGCCTGGCGCGGGCTCAGCCCTGAGCGCGTCGCGATCTCGGACAGGCAGAGATCGTTGCGGCCGAGCGCGGCCATCACGTCGGCGCGCATCAGGTCGAGACGCGCCGCCGCGTGGCCGCGGCCGCGGGCAAGGCTGGCATGCTCGGCATCGGTGCCGAGCAGGAGGCCGACCAGATCGACCATGTGCTGCGCGGTCAGGCGCTGGCCCACGGCGTCGAGATGCGGCGCGTGATTGGCGGCGAGCGCATGGTAGCGGAAGATGGTCTCGGCGACCGCGCCGTCGCTGAGCACTTGCGACAGCTTGTCCTCGGCGCGCGGATTGATCTCGAGCAGCGCGCGGCGCGGCATGCGGATGGAGGTGAAACGGTCCTCAATGGTGTGGCCGACGGAGCCGGTGATGCCCATGTCGACGAGCACCATCTGCGCGGGCGCAAGCTCCACGGTATGACCGTTCTGCCCGACCCGGACGAGGCCCGCATGGGCCGCGATCAGCACGAGATCGTCGCTGCCGTCGGCAAGGTGGCTCTGGCTGCGCGTGTATTGCGCGGAGGCGCCTTCGGGAATGGCGAGCGCGATGTTGTCGACCACGCTGATCTGGAGCCGGCAATCGATGCTGTCGCCGCGGCTCGGCCCGATATCGAGGCCGCAGGGCCCCAGGGCCCGCTCGCGCCATTGCTCGAACGCCGCACCTTGCGGCAGTCCCGTATATTGGTGAACGAAGATGCCCGGCGTTTTCGCTGCATCCATCTGATTTCCAGCCCCTCTTTCGGCTCCGCGATCGGCGGTGCCGACTGCAATTTCCGGGAATTTGACGCCCCGGAACGCGGCGAGGTTCAAATCGGGGGGCGATTCAGGGCGATTTGTCGGGATGCGACGACGGGATGGACGGTGGCGACAGGGCGGGGTCTTGTAGCCCGCATGGAGCGGAGCGGAATGCGGGGACGGTGGTCCCGGATTGCGCTGAGCCTGTCATCGGGCGGCGCTTCGCGCCGACCCGTTGGCTCCATCCGGGCTACGGCCCTACTTCTTCGCCGGCGCCTGCGGCTGGGCCGGCGGCACGGTCTCGATCAGCTTGCCGGTGAAGACCGGCGCGGAGTGCGGATTGCCGTCGGGCGAGCCGCCGGCCTGCTCGACGGTGACGGCGTAGGTCGCGCCGTTGACGACGTCGGGATCGTAGCCGGCGAGCAGCGGACGCGCGGTGAAATCGCTGGCGCCGATCACGCCGAGCGAACGGGGACGCGGCAGCTTGTCCGAGATCAGCCAGAGCTCGAAACTCTTGCCGGGCTCCGGCGTCGCGCCGACCTTGCGCACGGTGAAGTTCTTGGTCGCACCGTCGACGGTGAGAATGAAGGCGGGCCCGCCGGCCTGGCCCTGCAGCAACGCGACATATTGCGCCGACGTCGCGAGCGGCGCGGCCGGAATCTTCACTTCCACGGTCTGGATGCGCGGTGCGGGACGCAAGGCGCCCGGCAACGCGTCGGGCAGGAAGATCTGGAGCGACAGCATGATCAGCAGCGCGGCCGCGAGCGCACCGGCGGCGGACGCGACGGAGCGCCAACGCTTCACCCGGCTCTCGAGACGGATCACATTGCCATCGTCGACGACCGCCGCCTGCGGCGCGCGCGCGACGGCGAGATCCGGCGCGTGAACTTGCGGGATGAATTGCGGCGCGACATCGGTAAGCGCGTCGGGCTCGGGACGCGGCATCTGCGGCGGGGCGGCTTCGGCATGCGGCACGATGGGAGACTGCGGCGCATCGCCCGCGGACTCCGCGGCGTCCGAAGCGGGTAGCTCCGATGCAGGCGGAGGCGGCGGCGATGCCTCGGCAGCTACGGGCGGCTGCTGCGCCAGCGCCGTGCGCACGATCTCGGACCTGATGTTCTCCCACACGATCGGGCGCGGCTCGACCGCGCCGACCATCTGGTTGAGGGCACCGAGCCGATAGGCCCAGGCCTGCACGATCGCGGCGAACGCCTCGTCCACCGCCATCATGGTCTCGACCTGCGCGCGCTCGTCGGCATCGAGCGTACCGAGCGCATATTCCGCGGCGAGCGCGATATGGTCGTCCGAATAGGCCATCAATTGCGGTCCAGAACCATCCTCATGCATTCATAGTCCGAGGCACTCCCGAATCTCCAACATGCTGCGCCGGAGCCACGTCTTCACCGTGTTGACGGGCGCTGAAAACTTCTCTGCCAATTGCTCGCGGCTCCAGCCGTTGTAATAGGCGAGAAGCACGAGCCGCTGACGGTCCGGCTCGAGCCGGCCGACGCATTCGAGCAGCCGCTTCAGCTCTTCGGTCATCTCCCGGCGCGCCAGCGGGTCGGGGCTGTCGGCCGCCACCTCCATCGCCTGAGGCTCCTCCTCGATGGAGACCTCCGACTTCTTGCGTACGATGTCGATGGCGCGGTTGCGCGCGATCGAGGCCATCCACGTGATCGGCGAGGACAGCGCCGGATTGAACCCGCCGGCGCCGTTCCAGATCTTGACGTAGGTCTCCTGAATGACCTCCTCTGCGAGATCCTGTCGGCGCAAGATACGGAGCACGACGCCATAGAGTTTCGCGCGCGTGGCGGCGTAGAGGCGCTCGAACGCGGCCTGATCGCCCTTCGCTACCGCCTCAATCAATCCGACCAGCTCTGCTGGCGTCAGCATTCAGCCCCCTCATCTTCCTCCCTCTCCCCGCCTGCGGGGTCGGGACGAGCTAGGCTCGCCCTGAGAGGGTCGGGGTGAGGGGGAGTCTCCGCAAAGGAAGTTGCAGACGGACTCGCGGAGAGTCCCCCTCACCCGGATCGCGCCGGACGATGCTCCGCATCGCCGGGCCGATCCGACCTCTCCCCGCAAGCGGGGAGAGGTGAACCCCCACCACCATAGCGCGCGGCAAAGCCGTCCACCAAGGGCTGCGGCGCCACACTGTGGACAGCACATACGAAAACCCGGACCTTGCGGGTCCGGGTTTTGCGGATTTCTCGGTAGGTCGGGCTTGCCGGCGCGCTCAGGCGACGGCGCCGATGCGGGCGCGCATCAGGCCGATGCTGTCGAGGTCGGCCTGCTCGCGGGCGTTCTCCTCGGCGCGTTCGCGGGCCTGGTCGCGCTCGTCGAGCAGCTCGACCTTCTTCAGCTCCTCGAAGGCCTCGGCCAGCGCGGCCTTGGCTTCGTCGAGCTGGCCCTTGAGCTCGTCGGCCGAGCGGGTCAGGTTCTCGCGGCGCTGGATCGCCGCCTTGGCGTAGGTCGGATAGGCGAAGTGCGAGGGATCGTTGATCCCGGCGCGCTCCTGTTCGGTCTGGATCTCGCGTTCGAGATCGACCGACATGCGCTGGAAATCGGCGATCATGGTCTCGATCTGGGTGACCCGGCGGCGCTTCTCGTCGACCTGAAACTTCTTCAGGCGAATGAGGGTATCTCGTGACTTCATCGACTCGTACTCCCCAGAAGTCCCCCCGCTGCACGTGGGACGATACCGGTCACCCCACGGGCCCGATGGGGGCCCAGACCGGCTCTGCTACTCTGTGGGATCGGATGATGACGGGACAAAGTTAGCGTTCCGTTTCCAAATTGCCGAGGATTTGCGCCAACTGGCGGTAGCCGTCCGCCAGTGATGCATTTTCGTCCTTGCGCTGGCGCAGGAAGGCCTCCAGTGGCTCGTGCAGGCGGATCGCCTCGTCGACCTCCGGGCTGGAGCCGGCCCGGTAGGCGCCAAGACGGATCAATTCCTCCATGTCGGCATAGGTCGCCATCACCGCCCGCGCCTTCTGGATCACGGGCCAGAACTGCGGATCCGCCGATTTCGGCATGGTGCGGGAGACGGATTTGAGGATGTTGATGGCGGGATAGCGGCCGCGCTCGGCGATCGAGCGCTGCATCACGATGTGGCCGTCCAGGATGCCGCGGACGGCGTCGGCGATCGGCTCGTTGTGGTCGTCGCCGTCGACCAGCACGGTGAAGATCGCGGTGATGGCGCCTTCGCCGAGGCCCGGCCCGGCGCGCTCCAAGAGCTTCGGCAGCTCGGTGAAGACGGTCGGCGTGTAGCCCTTGGCGGTCGGCGGCTCGCCGGCGGACAGGCCGATCTCGCGCTGGGCCATGGCAAAGCGCGTCACCGAATCCATCAGGCAGAGCACGTCCTGGCCTTCGTCGCGAAAATATTCGGCGACCGCGAGCGTCAGATACGCCGCCTGGCGGCGCATCAGCGCCGGCTCGTCGGAGGTCGCGACCACCACGACCGAGCGCGCCAGACCCTCCTCGCCGAGGTCGTCCTGCAGGAATTCCTGAACCTCGCGGCCGCGTTCGCCGATCAGCCCGATGACGCTGACCGCGGCATCGACGTTGCGCGCCAGCATCGACAGCAGCACCGATTTGCCGACGCCGGAGCCTGCGAAGATGCCCATGCGCTGGCCGCGGCAGCAGGTGAGGAACGTGTTCATCGCGCGCACGCCGAGATCGAGCGGCGCGCCGACGCGCTTGCGCGAATGCGCCGGCGGCGGCGTATTGCGGAACGGCATCGGCGAGGCGCCTTGCGGCAGCGGTCCCTTGCCGTCGATCGGCTCGCCCAGCGCGTTGACGACGCGGCCGAGCCAGGCGGACGAGGGCCGCACCAGATTGGCGGCATTGGCGATGACGGCCTTGCAGCCGCGGCGCACGCCGTCGAGGCCGGCGAACGGCATCACGACGGCGTTGTTGCCGGAGAAGCCGATCACCTCGCAGGGAATCGAACGGTTGGCGCCGGTCTCGATCACGAGCCGCGCGCCGACCGACATCGCGTGAATAGGTCCTGCCACCTCGACCATCAGGCCGCGAACGCCGACCACGCGGCCATAAATGTTGATGCCGTCGATGTCGCCGATCTGTTCGGCAAGCGCCTTCATCGGGGAGCCTTCATCAGCAGCGCCTTCATATGAGGGCCTTCATATAAGCTGGTGGTCGCTCCAGCGATCCCCGGGACTTCACGGTGAAAACCTTAAGTTTCGCCATATTTCTGAACGGAGCTTAACTTCGTGTTTACCCGCATCATTAATCATTGCGTCACTGTCTTTGTGACTGAGCGTGACTCCCCTTCAGAAGAAGGCTGAGTCGCGGGAGTCGGTTAGGCCCGTCTCTTAAAGTGGAACTTGAACGGAGCTGGGTGACGAAAGCTGCTTCACGCGCAAGACCTTAGGGCGATTCGACGAAAATTGCACCCGGGGGGACTTGCGTTCCAGAATCAGGATTTGTTAACCATCTGTTGTCAGGATCCGAATCAGTTGTTCAAAGGCGTTTTGTTGAGTGCCGCGAATGCGGCCGACCTGACGCCCAGGAGCGGCGACTATGGGGAACTGGCATGCGCGTTTTGCTGATTGAAGATGACAGCGCCGTCGCGCAGTCGATCGAGCTGATGCTGAAGTCTGAGAGCTTCAACGTCTACACGACCGATTTGGGGGAAGAAGGCGTCGATCTCGGTAAATTATACGATTACGACATTATCCTTCTCGACCTCAACCTGCCCGACATGTCCGGCTACGACGTGCTCAAGCAGCTCCGGGTCTCCAAGATCAAGACACCGATCCTGATCCTCTCCGGCCTCGCCGGCATCGAGGACAAGGTCAAGGGTCTCGGCGTCGGCGCCGACGACTACATGACCAAGCCCTTCCACAAGGACGAGCTGGTGGCCCGCATCCACGCGATCGTGCGCCGCTCCAAGGGTCACGCCCAGTCGGTCATCCAGACCGGCGACCTCGTCGTCAACCTCGACACCAAGACGGTGGAAGTCGGCGGCCAGCGCGTGCATCTGACCGGCAAGGAGTACCAGATGCTGGAGCTGCTCTCGCTCCGCAAGGGTACGACCCTGACCAAGGAAATGTTCCTCAACCACCTCTATGGCGGCATGGACGAGCCCGAGCTGAAGATCATCGACGTCTTCATCTGCAAGCTCCGCAAGAAGCTGGCCAACGCTTCCGAGGGCCGCAACTTCATCGAGACCGTGTGGGGTCGCGGCTACGTGCTGCGCGAGCCGCACGAGCACGAAGAGCGCATTCCCGCCTGATCTCAGGGTTTACGTCGCGAGCCCCCTTGGCTCGCTCCTCCCAGCCTGGACCCCGCCGCAAATGGCGGGGTTTTGTTTTTTGGGGGATGCTTCATCTCCCCCTTAAGCTTTGAACCGCTACCCTTCCCCCGCCGACGAATGGTCGCTGCACGATGGGTGAATGATGATCCTGCAATCACTGGCCGGCCTGCCCGCCTTCCTGGTCTATTTCTGCACCGGGCTGATCGCGATCGTGGCGTATCTGTTCGTCTACACCCGCATCACCGCGCATAACGAGTTCCAGCTGATCCGCGACAACGAGCCGGCCGCGGCGATCGCGCTCGGCCTCAGCCTGCTCGGCTTCGTGGCGCCGCTGGTCAGCGCCATCGCGCATTCGGCCAATGTGCTGGACTGCCTGATCTGGGCGACGATCGCGCTGGTCGTGCAGGTCATCGTGTTCTTCCTGGTGAAGGTCCCGGTGCCGAACCTGTCGGCGCGGATCTCCGCCGGCGAGCTTGCCCCGGCGATCTGGCTCGGCCTGTCCTCGCTCGCCGCCGGCCTGTTGAACGCCGCCTGCATGATCTACTGACCATGGCCGAGAAACCCACCAGCAAGGAGTTCGGCAGGCGCCGGCCGCGCATGCCGGCGGACCTGCCGCTGCCGCCGCGGGAGCCGGTGAAGCGCTCGGGCCACGTCGCGCTGCTGGTGATGGGCACGCTCGCGGTCGGCACCACCGCTTACACGCTGATGCCGCGGCAGACCTGCGAGCCCACGCCCGGCGCCGTGCCGGGGCAGGCGACCACGACCTGCACGAGCAGCAGCGGCAGCAGCTCGTCGGGCGGCAGCAGCTCGCGCTGGTCGTCGCGATCGAGCTTCTTCAGCGGCGATTCATCGAGCCATTCCTCGGCGGGAACGTCGTCGTCCGACTCCGGCCACAGCAGCGTGAGCCGCGGCGGCTTCGGCTCGTTCGGCCACGGCTTCTCGGGCGGCGGCTAAAGCCGCTGCGAGATTGAGACGCGTCAAATCCGGGCCAGCTGCGGCTCTGTATTGTGAACCTCGATGATCGTGCGCCCGCGTGGCCACCAAGATCGAGGTGCAATGATGCGTGTGATGTTGACGTCGGCACTGGCCTTCCTCGCGCTGGCATCGCTGTCGGCCAGCGTGCAAGCCGCGCCGTGCCCGACCGGCATGGTCCAGGTCTGCGATCCGCAACCGCGGGACCGTCCGCCGATGGGTCCGCCCCGCTGCCGCTGCGAGAATACGCCCGGCAGTCCGACCTGGGGCGGCAAGGCCGAGATCCACAAGAAGAACGTGCCGACGGTGAAGCCGAACAAGTCGCCCGGTCCCAACGACTGACCTGGCTCGAATCTCAAACAACCGAGGTGCAACGATGCGCGTGACGATATCAGGACTGGCGCTGCTCGCGCTGACTTCGCTGCCCGTTGCCGTCCAGGCCGCGCCCTGTCCGCCCGGAACGGTGGAGGTATGCCGGCCTCATACGATGCGTCCGCCGCTGTGCCATTGCGAGAATGCACCGGGCAGCGGGAATTTGGGTGGCGGCGGCAAGGCCGAAATCCACAAGAAGAACGTGCCGACCGTGAAGCCGAACAAGTCGCCCGGTCCCAACGACTGAGCCCGGATCAGCTCCATCCTTCAACAATCGAGGTGCAACGATGCGTATCGTCATGACGTCGGCTCTCGCCCTCCTCGCGCTGGCTTCCCTATCCGCCGCCGTGGAAGCCGGGCCCTGCCCGCCCGGGATGGTTCGGGTCTGCCTGTCGCCACCGCAGAACGACCGTCCGCCGAACACCACCCCAATGCCGTGCAAATGTGAAAATCAGTCGGGCAGCGGAAGCTATGGTGGCGGCGGCAAGGCGGAGGTTCACAAGAAGAATGTGCCGACGGTGAAGAAGAACAAATCCCCCGGCCCCAACGACTGACGCGGGCGCACGAATTTGGACGCGCGATGGCGCACATGCCATCGCGCGTCTTTATTGCATGGATGCCGGCACGCCGCGAACGACGTTTGCGGATCGTCCCTACTGCAGTTTCTTCGTCGTGTCCGGTCGCGGCGGCTCCGGCTGCGGGTTCAGCCAGTTGTTGCCCTGCACCGGCTTCTTGCCCGCCATCGGCGGCTCGGGTTGCGGATTGAGCCAATTGGTCTTGGGGTGCTCGACCTTCAAGCTCTTCGTCTTGGTCCTGGTCTTCTTCACGGACTGCGTCTGAGGTGTCGCCGTTTGCGCCAACCTCACCGGCTGCTGCGTCCCGGTTTGCTCCGAGGCGCCGCCGGGTCCAGCCGAGATGCCGGCGCTGGCCGCATTCAACGTGGCAACGCAGGCAAGGCTTGCGATCGCGAGTGCTGTCGATGTGAGCTTCCGATACTTCATGGTGTCTCCCCTATTGTTCGATCTGTCGGCGAATGCGGGGCGGGGCGGGCGTCGGACGAACGACCGGACGCGGCGTGAACTGCTTCGGCGGCACGACACGCTTCGGCGGCCGCGGAACGACCACGGTTGGCGGACGCGGCGGTGGCGGTGGCACGACAACCTTGCCGCGCTTGCCGCGTGGCGCGACGACCGGCGCCGGCAGATGCGGCGTGGCCGGCACGAAGGTCGTCCCTCCCGCAGGCACGCATTTGCGCTTGTCGGCATCGGGCTTCTGTCCGACCGGACAGCACTGGCCGCCTGACGTCGCCTGCGAGCCAAGGCAGCAGGAGCCATTCGGCAACTTCACATAGCCGGCGAAGCAGCCGCCTGCAGCCGGCGGTGCGTCCGACGTGCATTTGCCATTGATCAGCATCTGTCCGGTCGGACAGCTGCAGGCCGCCTTGGTGCCGGCGACCGCCGTCGCCGGCGGACAGCATTGACCGGTCACCGGATCGACACTGGTGTCCGGCGGACAGACGACCGGGGGCTTGCAGCTGTTGTCGGGCTGCGGCTTCGTCCCTTTCGGACAGCACGTGCCGTTGGGCGTGAGCTGTTCGGGGGCGCATCCCTGCTTGAGCGGCGGCTGGCAGCTGCCATCGGGCTGCGGCTTCGAGCCGGGCGGGCAGCAATCACCGCTCACCGTCAATTGCTCGGCCGGGCATTGCAGCTTCGATGGCGAGCACGTGCCATCGGGCTGAGGTTTCGTCGTCGACGAGCAGCAGATGCCCTTCGACGTCAACTGGCCGGGCGGGCACGAAGGGTGCTGCGGCTTGCCGCATTTGCCGTCGGGGCCGGGCAGCGTGCCGTCGGGACAGCACTGGTTGGCCGTATACGCCCACGAACCAGACGGGCAAAGCTGCAAGCAGCTGCCATCGAGGCCGGGCTGCTTGAAATTCGGTAGAATCTGCAAACACGCCTGTTCCTGAGCCGTCGGCTTGCAACCGAAGAAATCGCTCGATGGATCCGGCTCGAAGCCTGCGGGGCAGACCGGCGACTTGAACGTGGGACAATGATAGCCGTTGGCATCGTGAACGGCCTTCGAACCATCGAGACAGCTGAGCTTCGACCAATCATTGGGATCGAAAGAGTTCGGATCGAAGCCGTTCAAGCAGGCTTCGATTTTGCCGGGATCTGTCGATCCATCCGGACACGGCGATGCGCACTGCCCATTGGGTCCCGGGAACATGCCGATGGGGCAGCACTGGAAGCCGGGCTGTTGGGTGGTGCCGGGCGGGCAGGCGCATTGGTTGCCCGAGCCTGGCGGGCAATCGAGCAGCGGCGGCTTCTTGCCGTGCAGGCGATACCAGAAGAAGCCCGGAAACAGCGCGACGCGCGGCCGGTACCAGCCCGGCAGATTGAACCCAGCCTGGCCGCAGATGCGCAGAACCGCGATGTCGCCGAGATGGCCGCGCGCAGACGGATCCTGGAACTGGTCGTCATAGTCGATGAAGTAACTTTGCCACGGCGGCACGTTGGCGGGCCGCACGGCCATGATGTCATTGCCTTGCACGCCATTGACTTCGGCCGGACCGCCGGCCGCGAGCTGCGCGGCGATCGCGGGATCGTTCGAATTGCGCAACTGCTCGCCGGTCGACCACAGGAACTGTCCGCAGGCGGCACGATCAATCCGGCCCTGATCGTCGTAACCGAAGCCGACCGCGACGCCGCCATTGCCGTTGCGCATCTCGCGCGCAAAGCCGATCGCATATTCGTCCGGCTGCAATTGCCATTGCGGACCGCCGGTGCCGGGCGGCGCCGGCAAATAGCGCAGCACGCGACCCGTCGCCTCCGTCGTCAGCACATCGAAGTCATAGGCGCCGCTCGGCGCGGCGCGCTCGGCGAGCAACATGCGCCCCTGATCGTCGAACGCGATCTTGGCGATTTCGCTCGGACCAGGTCCCGGCGCAACGCTGAGCTCGAGGCGCGGATCGGCGCCAAAGCTCGGCGCAATCGCCACCGACCAGATCTGCAGGTCCTTGGCGACGGCGTAATACAGGCGCCCGTTGCGCACAGCGAGACCGAAGATCAGACGCTGCGAATTGGCATAGCCCCAGGTCACGGGATCGCCGGTGCGGAACTTTGGACTCGATATATCGAGACGCCCGGCGGGATCGTACGGCACCGGCGGCAGGCCGGCGGCGCTGCGCCCTTGCACGCCATGATCGTAACGGGCGCGCTCCGTTCCGGTGGAGTCAAAAGCGTGGATCATGCCGGTGGCGCGGTCGGCCACGAACAGCGTGTTGGATGAGGCATCGAAGGCAAGCCCGCCGAGCGCCGGACCGGGATTGGGTGCCCCCTCGAATGTCACGTTGGCGAACAGCCGGACGTCACCGGTGGCGCCATCGATCCGCCAGATCGAGCCGGGACCGCCGCCGGATTGCGGCGGCCCGAACAGGCCCGGCATGAAGGCGGCTTTGGGCGCGCCCTGCTTGATGCGCGTGAACTGGCCGGCTCCGGCCGGAATGACGATGGGCAAGCCGTAAGCCGACGTCGCAGCGACAAACACGTTCGGCGGCGTCGCATTGTCGAGCGCGACACCGAATAGCTGGCCGGTTTGACCGGCGGTGACAGTGAAAGGTTTTGGCGCTGTCAGGATTTGCGCCTGAGGGGGCGCACCCGGCGACTGCAGATCGAGCACGCGCGCCGACGGCCCGTTGAGGTCGATGGCCGTCTTGTCGGCGGGATCGACACCGGGCGGAATTTCGGCGGGCGGCATCGCCCCCGAGAATCCCGTGACGACCGCGTTGCCATTGGCAACGATGCCGACCGGTTGCGCCGCGGCTTCAGCGCAAGCAAACAGGCCGAACGACGCTGCGGCAAACAACACGGCGCGCAGCCGGCCGCCCCGATATGCACGATGATTTTGCTCAGGTGGAATCGAGCGGGGCATACGGGTTTGCATTGGCGATGATCCTGATGAAACACCAATATGTAGTTGACGCCCGATCTCCACCGTCGGACTTGAGCGGGATCAACAAACGTTCGATTCTCGAATTGAAGCGAGAACCGCAGAGGGCCTTACAATGAAACCTTCAGCGGTATCGCGACGATGCCGAGCCCGCGAATCGAACTCCACGCCTCTCGCCGTTGACGCACATCAACGTGCGGCCCGACCGCACAGGCATCCTGGCTCGCGTCCACGAGGGCCAGGCCATGAGGCGCGAGAAAACATCAGCGTTCGCCGCCGCGATCCATGCAGCACTCGTATACGCTGCGGTGGCGATACCCACTGCGGCTCAGGCCAAAGGACACTGTCCGGGCGGCCAGCATTGGCAGTGCACCACCTACGCCACGTCTCGGGAGAACGGCGCCTGGTATGACGCAAAGACGGGCCAATGGTACAATAAGTCATGCAGTTGCCAGGGCGGCGGAGGATCGTCCGGCGGAGATGTCGGCTCATACGGTCATGCCGAGATCCACAAGAAGAACGTACCGACGGTCAAACCTTCCGGCGTCGGCCCGGGGAATCTCGCCGGCTCCTCGCTTCGACTCGCACCGCGTGCGCCGGTGCGCGTAGCCCCGTCCGCGACCTTCCGGCCGGCGCCGACATTCTGACTGTCGGCGTATCGCTCCCGGGCTTGTCGAGAGACACTGATCTGGTGGAAACTGTTGGTTCAAGGCCAGAGCGTCGGAGACTGAATTGCCATGAAACGTCGAGACCGGTCCTGCCCATCATGAGGGGTGGTCAAATCATTGGTGGTCGAATCATCCATGGGCACAGCGGCGGCTAGCGGATGCAGCGCATCACCTGCCTCGAGCGCGACGACTGGCGGGAGACCGCGGCGCAATGCGGCTTCGTCTTCCACACCATCGACGGCGAACGCTATTGGGACGAGCGCGCCTATTACGGCTTCACGCTCGACGAGATCGAGCGCGGCATCGAGACGCCGACCGGCGAGATCGAGGCGATGTGCCTGGAGCTCGCCGGCCGCGTCATCGGCGACGAGCGGCACCTGCGGCGCCTGCAGATCCCGGAAGCGTTCTGGAGCCTGATCGCCGAAAGCTGGCAGCGCGACGACCGCAGCCTCTACGGCCGGCTCGATCTGAAGTACGACGGCAAGTCGCCGGCCAAGCTGCTCGAATACAACGCGGACACGCCGACCTCGATCTTCGAGGCCGCGGTGTTTCAATGGACCTGGCTCGAGCAGGCGCTCGAGCGCCGCATCGTTCCCGTTCGCGCCGATCAGTTCAACTCCATCCACGAGCGGCTGATCGCGGCGTGGAAGGAGATTGCAGCTGGCCGCCACGTCCACCTCACCGGCACCCTGGATAGCGCCGAGGATGCCGGCACGCTCGCCTATCTCGAGGACACCGCGCGCCAGGCCGGGCTCTCGACCAGGCTGCTCGACATCGAGCAGGTCGGCTGGCGCGACCAGGGCGGCGGCTTCGTCGATCTCGACGATGCCGACATCGCGCTCGCCTTCAAGCTCTATCCCTGGGAATGGATGTTCCAGGACGCCTTCGGCGCAAAGTTGAAGGCCGCCGCGACGCGCTGGATCGAGCCGCCGTGGAAGGCGGTGCTCTCCAACAAGGGCATATTGCCGCTGCTCTGGGAGATGTTTCCGAACCACCCCAACCTGCTGCCGGCCTTCTTCGAGGACGATCCGCGCGCCGCCGAGCTCGGCACGTCCTATGTGCGCAAGCCGCTGCTGTCGCGGGAAGGCGCCAACGTCACGATCGTGTCCGGCGGCATGGCGCTCGACGCGCACGCAGGTCCCTACGGCGCCGAAGGCTTCGTGCGACAGGCCTTGTCACCGCTGCCGAATTTCTCGGGCTTCTATCCGGTGATTGGAAGCTGGCTGGTGAACCACGAACCCTGCGGCCTGTCGATCCGCGAGGACGAGAGCCCGATCACGGGCAACCACTCGCGCTTCCTGCCGCACGCGATTTTGTGAGGTGTCATTCCGGGGCGCTCGCGAAGCGAGCGAGCCCGGAATCCATAACCACAGGCAGATCGAACGGCCCCACGTCTAACCGCCTGCCCATTTCGATGGCCTGTGGTTATGGATTCCGGGCTCCGCGCTTACGCGCGGCCCCGGAATGACAAAGAAATCACTTCGCCGCGGCGAGCTTCAGCGGCTGCGGCATCAGCCCGCCCATGGGACGGCCGGAGCGCGCGGGGTTGAGCTGGTAGAGACCGCGGCGCTCGGTGATGGGACGGAACGCATCGGTGATGCCGACGACCGATTCGGCGGCGCCGAGCAGCAAGGTGCCGTCGGCTTCCATCGCCTTGGCCATGCGCTCGAAGATCACCGCCTTGGTGTCCTGGTCGAAATAGATCAGCACGTTGCGGCAGAAGATCACGTCGAACGTGCCGAGATGGGAGAAGTCCTGCAGCAGATTGAGCTGGCGGAACTGCACCATGGCGCGGATGTCGGCGTTGAGCTGCCAGAGCTCGCCGACTTGCGTGAAATACTTCATCAGGTGCTGGATCGGCAGGCCGCGCTGCACCTCGAACTGGCTGTAGAGGCCGGCCTTCGACTTTTCCAGCACCTCCTGCGACAGATCGGTGGCGACGATCTCGATGCGCCAGCCGGCGAGGGCCGCGCCCATCTCCTTCACGCACATCGCGATCGAATAAGGCTCCTGCCCCGTCGACGACGCCGCCGACCAGATGCGCAAGCTCCTGCGTGCCGCGCGCGCCTGGATCAGGCCCGGCAGGATGGTGTCGCGCAGATGATCGAACGGGATCTTGTCGCGGTAGAAGAAGGTCTCGTTGGTGGTCATCGCTTCGACCACGTCGGTCGCAAGCCGGCCGTCGCCGTTCCTGATCTTCAGCACGAGATCGGGAATACCGGGAAGGCTGGCCTTGCGCGCCAGCGGCAGCAGTCTGCTCTCGACGAGATACTGCTTGTCGGGCGACAGATCGAGGCCGGAGCGCTCTTTCAGGAACTTGCGCAGATAGTCGTAATCGGTGGGCGTCACGAGCGGTCTCCCGCGAACAGGCGGTTGACCTTGGCGCCGATCTGGTTGAGCGGCAGGATCGCCGCGCAGATGCCGGCATTGGCCGCCGCGCCTGGCATGCCCCAGACCACGCTGGAGGCTTCGTCCTGCGCGATCACGCTGCCGCCGGCGGCGACGATGTCCTTGCCGCCGCGCATGCCGTCCGAGCCCATGCCCGTCAGGATCACGGAGAGGATGTTGCCGTGCCAGATGTCGATGGCGGAGGTGAAGAGCGGATCGACCGCGGGCTTGCAGAAATTGACGGCGGGGCCGTCGTCGAGCGCGATCACGGTGTCCGCGCCGTTGCGTGCGACGCGCATGTGCTTGCCGCCGGGCGCCAGATAGATCCGTCCCGGCTTCACCGGCTCGCCGTCGACCGCCTCGGCTGCCGGCTTACGGCTCGAGCGCGCCAGATGCTCGGCAAGGATGGTCGTGAAGGTCGGCGGCATGTGCTGGGTGATCAGCACCGGGAAGCGATCGATCACAGGGCCGAGCTCGGTGACGAGCGCCATCAGCGCCTGCGGCCCGCCGGTCGAGGAGCCGATCAGCAGCACCTTGGGGGCCTGGCTGGAGAACGGACGCGTGACCAGCGATCCCGACGACGGGGCCTGCAAGGCTGGCGCGGGAGTGGCGGGCCGCGCCACGGGACCACGCGGGGCCGGAGCCGGAGTGGCGGGCGCCAGCGGCGGGCTCGCAACCGCGGGCTTGCGCCGCAGCCGCGCGCCGAGATGACGGATCTTCTGGATCAGGTCGTGGTGAAAGATGTCCGCTGCCGACGCCTCGCGCGTCGATTCCGGCTTCGGAATGTAATCGGCGGCGCCGAGCGAAAGCGCCTTGAAGCTGATCTCCGCGTTGCGGCGGGTCAGCGTCGAAGCCATGATGATGACGAGATCACGCTTCTTCGCCAGCAGTTGCGGCAGCGCCGAGATGCCGTCGAGCTCGGGCATCTCGATGTCGAGCACGGCGACGTCAGGGTTGATGCGTTCGAGCTGGTTGACCGCCTCGAGCCCGGTCCGCAGCGAAGCTGCGACCTCCATGTCGTGTTCGGCTCCGACCCAGCGCGAGATCAGACCGCGGATGACGACGGAATCGTCGACGATCATCACACGCAGCGGCCCGGCTTCGCGCGACGAGCCTGTGGTCGAATTCCCTGCGAACGCAACACTCATTACTCACCAACTCAGACTGAAAGGGTACAGTTGAAAACGGGCGCCGAAGGATCCGAAAGGCCTCCTCCGGCCGGTCGCTCAGATAAGGCCGACTTCCTGGAACTTCGCCGTCACGATGTCCTTGTCGAACGGCTTCATGATGTATTCGTTGGCGCCGGCATGCAGCGCGCGTGCGATATGCGCAACGTCGTTCTCGGTGGTGCAGAACACCACCTTGGGCTGGTCGCCGCCGGGCATGCGGCGGAGATGGCCGAGGAATTCATAGCCGTCCATCACCGGCATGTTCCAGTCGAGCAGCACCGCGTCGGGCAAGCCGCGCTTGCAGGCTTCCAGCGCCTTCTCACCGTCCTCGGCTTCGAGGATCTGGAAGTCGAGCCCCTCCAGAATCCGGCGCGCAACCTTGCGGATGACGCTGGAATCATCAACGACGAGACAAGTGCGCATGTGAACCTCTGCTTCCTCCCCCTTGCGGGGGCACTTCCAATTGCAGGTACGTCGGCGGCGGGGCCGCCGTATCAGGCTGCCATCATCTCGGGCGCGAGCTCGAGGACGCGATCGACGTCGAGGACGACCATGAGCTGACCGTCGAGGCGGTGGACGCCGCCGGCGAGCTTGGCCATGCGGGGGTCGAGGTTGACGGGGTTTTCTTCCATGCCGGCTTCGGG